>CAZAFX010000001.1:0-3275 GCA_964484895.1 uncultured archaeon
CGTGCTGGTGCTGGAAGACCCGGTCGTGACGACGCGCTGATTCAGCCGATGTAGTCTGCCTCGGCGGCCGTCGCCTGCTCGTTCTCCATGCGCTCGACGCGCTGCTCGAACTCCTGGATGTCCTCGTCGCGGGCGGACGGCTTGGTCTCCTCCAGCGCGGCCTCGAAGTGCCGCATCTCGACGTCGTCGCTTTCCAGGTCCTCGCGCAGGGCCTGCATCGCGGCCTCCCGGCAGAGATGCTCGATGTCGGCGCCCACGTATCCCTCGGTCCGCTCCACGAGTGTGGAGAGGTCGACGTCGTCCGCCAGCGGCATGTCGCGGGTGTGGATATCGAAGATTTTCCGCCGCGCCTCGGTGTCCGGCTCCGGGACGTACAGGTGCCGGTCGAGGCGGCCGGCCCGCATCACGGCGGGGTCGAGGATGTCCGGCCGGTTGGTGGCGGCGATGACGATGACGCCGTCCATGTCCTCGACGCCGTCCAGCTCCGCCAGCAGCTGGTTGAGGACGCGGTCGCCGACGCCGGAGTCGCCGCCGCTCGCGCCGCGGCGGTGGGCGATGGCGTCGATCTCGTCGATGAAGACGACCGTGGGCGCGACCTGCCGCGCCTTGGAGAAGATCTTGCGGATGGCCTTCTCCGACTCGCCGACCCACTTGGAGAACACCTGCGGGCCCTTGATGGAGATGAAGTTGGCGTCGGACTCGTTGGCCACCGCCTTCGCCATCAGCGTCTTCCCGGTGCCGGGCAGCCCGTACAGCAGGATGCCGCGCGGCACGTCGATCCCCATCCGCTCGAACGCGTCCGGCCGGCTGAGCGGCCACTCGACCATCTCCTGTAGCCGCTCGGTCGCCTCCTGCAGCCCGCCGACGTCGTCCCACGTCACGTCCGGGACCTCCACCATCACCTCCCGCATCGCGCTGGGTTCGACGAGCCGCATCGCGTTCATGAAGTCGTCGCCGCTTACCACCAGCTTGTCCAGGATGTCCTCGTCCAGCTGCCTCTCCTCAAGGTCAACCTCCGGCAGCACCCGGCGCAGCGTGGTCATGGCAGCCTCCTTGGCGAGGGCCTCGATGTCGGCGCCCACGTAGCCGTGCGTCCGGTCCGCCAGGTCATCGAGGTCAACGTCGTCCTCCAGCGGCATGTTCCGCGTATGAATCTGCAGGATTTCCTTCCGCCCGTTCCGGTCCGGCACCCCGATCTCGATCTCGCGGTCCAGCCGGCCCGGCCGCCGCAGCGCCTCGTCGATGTCCTCCGGCCGGTTGGTGGCGGCGATGACGATGACGTCCTCCCGCGCCTCCAGCCCGTCCATCAGGGACAGGAGCTGCGCCACGACCCGCCGTTCCACGTCGCCGCGGGACTCGCCTCGCTTCGGGGCGATCGCGTCCAGCTCGTCGATGAAGATGATGCCGGGCGCATTCTCCCGTGCCTCGTCAAAAATCTCCCGGAGCTGCTGCTCGGACTCCCCGTAGTACTTTGACATGATCTCGGGGCCGTTGATGCTGGTGAACCAGGCGTCCGCCTCGTTGGCCACCGCCTTCGCCAGCAGCGTCTTCCCGGTACCGGGCGGCCCCTTCAGCAGCACGCCGCTCGGCGCCTCGATACCCAGCTGCTGGAACACCTCAGGATGCTTCAGCGGGAGCTCGATCATCTCCCGCACCTTCTGTATCTCGTCCTCCAGCCCGCCGATATCCTCATACGTCACCTCGGGCACCCGCGGCCCCATGCCGTCCTCGACGTCCTCCACCGCCTGCGGCTTGACCTCGATCTCCGTGTTCTCGGTGACGGTGACGGCGCCCTGCGGCCGCGCGTCCACCACCATCAGCTTGGTCTCCCCGAACGTGAAGTCGAAGAAGTCGTCCAGATCGAACATGTCCTCGAACAGCGACCGGCGCCGCTCCCGGCCGGACGACGGCACGATAAGGTCCCCGCTCGTGACGGCGCGCCCGGTCAGCGTCCGCTTGAAGATGGACGGGGACGACACCTGGATCTGGACGCCCTGCTCCGCCGGCGCCAGCACGATCTTCTCGGCCTCCTGCAGCTCGGCCTGGGACACGTCCACGGTCTCCCGCAGCGACGTCCCGGCGTTCTTCCGGATGTAGCCGTCCATCCGCACGATGCCGCGCCCGACGTCCGCCGGGTAGCTCCGGGCGACGCGAGCGACAGTCTTCCGGTCGCCCTCGATCCAGACGGCGTCGCCCTCCCGGACACCGATCTCCTCCATCACGTTGGAGTCGATGCGGACGGTGCCGCTCCCGATATCCTCCTGCGCGGCCGGCGGAATCTCCGCCACCTTCAGCTTCTTCCCGCCTCCGCCGTCACCGTTCTCGTTGTTCGTTGCTGGCATCGTCGCTCACAAGCTGTTCCTCGTGGTCCTCGAGGACGATACGGAACACCTCGAACTCGACCCGACCGGACCACTCGTCGAAGTATCGTGTAACCTTTTGTACGTTGTCGCGGTGCACGATGAACGCGGCGTCGGCCACCTTGATGTGCGGCGTCTCCCCCAGCAGCCCGGGCTTCTCGTACCGGTACACCTTGTCGTTCCGCCGCACCGTCCGCCGGTAGCCGGAGAGTCCCCGGTAGAACCGGTTCCGCTCCGACCTGCTGTCGAACCATTCGCGCTTCGTCTCATAGCTGATCAACGCCGCCTCCACCGGCATGTTCCATGTACATCCATACAAAGCTTTAACTGTATTTTTACACCCGCCCATACAAACGCCATTGATAAGTATTGAGTCACAAGTAACGACGCATGATGTTGATTGACGGCGTGGCAGAGACCGCCGCCCGCATCGGTGGCCGCCTCACCGGCACCCCGGTCCGCCACATCGACCGCGACGCGGACCCGGACACGGTGCAGCGGTTCATGCGGGAGCTGGACGAGGGCAACACCATCCTGACCGTCCACCATCCTGGCGATGCCCCCACGGACCCGTACCTGCAGCAGCGGGGTGACGGCGGCCGCGCCGCCGCCTACCTCGACGCGCTATCCGGCCGCGACGCGCACTGCCGGTGGCGGGTGGTGGAGGACGGCGCCACGACCGGCGACCACCTGCCCGACCACGAGTACCGCGTTGACGCCGCCTACGGCCGCGGCACACCCGAGACGACGGCGTACGGCGACACGGTGGAGCTCGGCCCGGCGATGGTCCGGGTCCACGGCATCGCGTACGACCGCGACACCATCGACGCCGCGCTCGAAGCGGCGCTGGACTGAGCGCGGCCACCGATAAAAGCGTTGCCGCCCCAGCACACGGCATGGTAGGGACTGAGCGGC
>CAZAFX010000001.1:3285-17296 GCA_964484895.1 uncultured archaeon
GACGCTGGACGAGCTGCTGGGCGGCGGCATCGAGTACGGCGTCGTCACCAACGTCTACGGCGGTGCCGGCGCGGGGAAGACGAACGTCTGCCTCCAGGCGGTGGCGTCCTGCGTCCGCGACGGCGGGACCGCGGTGTTCGTGGACACGGAGGGCGGGTTCTCCGCGGAGCGGTTCCTCCAGCTGCACGATGACGAGGCCGCGCTGGACCGGGTGCTGCTGTACGACCCGACCACGTTCGACGAGCAGCATGAGGTCATCCAGGGCCTGCCGGACGTGGTGGACGAGGAGGACCCGGACCTGATCGTGGTCGACTCGCTCGTGGCGCTCTACCGGCTCCACCGCGATGAGGCCGAGGAGGTGCAGGAGACGAACGCAGCGCTCAGCCGCCAGTTCTCAACGCTCTCCCGCATCGCCCGCAGCCACGACCTCCCGGTCCTCGTCACCAACCAGGTCTACTCGAAGTTCGACACGGACGAGACCGAGGTCGTCGGCCGCGACATCCCCGCCTACTGGTCCAAGGCCCTCATCGAGCTGGAGAAGGCGGGCGACGGCAAGCGCACCGCCACGGTCCGCAAGCACCGGTCCCGGCCGGAGGGCCTCACCACGGAGTTCTACATCACGGGGGACAGCCTCACCGCGGAGCAGCCCGACGAGGACCGCCGCATGAAGATCTTCTGACCGCGGCCGCCACGCCTATAAGCCTTCATCGCCACCGTACACCGCATGGACGCGGCCGACTACCTGGAAGAGACCGACGACGGCACGGTACTCGCGGCGGCGCACGCCGACACCGACACGCTGGACATCGCCGGCAGCGACCTCGCACAGCTCGACGTCCACTGCGCCGCGGTGACACGCCGCCTCCGGGCGGACGACGTCGAGGCCGACCACCTGTACGCCTGGAACCTTACGGCGCACCGCCCGGAGTTCCACGACAGCCGGTTCGGGCGCGCCACCCTCCGCGGCATCGCAAGCCGCAACCCGGTCCGGCTGGAACGCGTCCATGTCGACGGCCGGCTGGATCTGTACGACGCCGACGTCCCCTGGGTCGACCTGTCGGACGCCCACGTCGGTGACACGCTCGCGCTGCGCGGTGCAGATACCGGCCGCGTCGACCTCCGCGGCGCCGCCGTCGGCAGCATCGAGACGCTGCACGGCGACCTCGACGACATCCACATCGTGACGGACGACGACACCTACGTCCACGACGTCCCGGACGCCCTCCGCGACGACCTCGGCTACGCGGCGGTCTCCGACGCCGAGGCGGACGTCCTCGCCATGGCCGCCGCGTACGACGACGGCTTCACGTACGACGACCTCCAGCAGGACTACAAGCGCGCCGTCGCGTACGCCGGTACCCTCGGCCCGCTCGTCCAGCGTGACTTCCTCGCCCACGAGGGTGACACGTTCACGCTTACCGCCCGCGGCCGCAGCGCCCACCGGTTCACTCAGTAGTGCGGCGGCCGCAGCACCATCATCACCTTCTTCAGCACCACGCGCAGCCCGTACAGCACCGCCACGAACCCGACCACAGCCAGCAGCAGCCCGGCGGCCAGCCGCGGGTCCTGCAGCGTCCGGTCAGGCGTCCCCAGCCAAGCGAACAGCAGCCCGACCCCGCCAGCCTCCGCCCCCAGCCCGATTACCGCCAGCAGCGTGATGAGCATGTACCGGCCGATGCTCCCTCCACCGTCCTGCTGCATACACGTACACTACCGCTCCCGTGATATAAATCCCGTGATACCGCCTGACTTAAAGGTTGCGCGCCCTCGCGGTGTCCATGCCATCCTGCGACCACTGCGATGCCGCGTTCGACGACGAGGACGCGCTCCTCCGGCATATGCGCGACCACTGGGACGACCTCACCAGCCACGAGCAGGACGAGGTCACGGCCGCGGAGCGCCGCAGGGAGCAGGCGGACGCCGCGCAACAGGAACGGCTCGCCCGCCGCAAGAAGCGGCTCGGCTACGGGCTCGCCGCCGCCCTCGTGCTGGCCGTCCTCGGCCTCGCCGCGGTGCAGGTCGTCGACATCTCCCGGACACCGACCGGCGGCGGACCGGTGACTGACGCGAACCTGTCCGGCCAGCCGGTCCGCGGCGACCCGGACGCCCCTGTCACTGTCGTGGAGTTCGGCGACTACAAGTGCCCGTTCTGCCGCCAGTTCACCACGCAGGTCGAGCCGGCGCTCGCCCAACAGTATATCGACGACGGCACCGCGAAGCTCGTGTTCATCAACTTCCCGTTCCTTGCCCCGGACTCGACCACGGCCGCGGTCGCCGGCGAATGCGTCTACCGTCAGGACGCCGACAAGTTCTGGGATTTCCACCACGCCCTCTACCGGGCGCAGGGCCCGGAGTCGGAGCGCTGGGCCACGCCCGACCGGCTCATGCAGATCGCCCGCAGCAGCACGACCGGCCTCGACTACGGCGCGCTCCGCACCTGCATCACCCAGCAGCAGACCATGGACGCCGTCCGCCGTGACCGGGCGCTGGCCGAGTCGTTCAGCGTCTCCGCCACGCCCGCGGTATACGTCGACGGGCAGCCGGTGGACGACTGGCGCATCGGCAACCTCGGCGACGCCATCGACCGGGCCGCCCCCTAGCCGTACCGCCACAGCACCGCCACGATGCCGGCGAACGCCGTCGCCGCCATCACCGGCACGGTCACGTACCCGAAGTAGAACGTGTACTCGGTCGCACACGACACCGCCAGCACCGAGCAGCCCGCGGCGTGGAACTGCTCCCACCGCTGCACCGCCGCGTGCCACACCGCCACCGCGCCCCCCATCAACGCGAGCGGCAGCACGTAGTCCGCCACGTCATCCTTCTCCAGCGCCAGCGCCACCGGTAACAGGAGCACGAGCGGGTACATGAAGATGCGCTGGAACCAGCACAGCCGGCACGGCGCCCACCCCAGCACGTTCGACATGTACAGGCTGCCCGCCGTCGCCACCGCCGCCAGCACCAGCGCCACGTGCACGGCGTACCCGTCCAGCCAGGCGTCCACCCGCCGCACGATGGCATGATCCGCGGCCACGCCGGCCCGCCGCAGCAGGAGCCGGGCCGCTCCTCCCAGCAGCGCGAGCTGCACGGCCACGGTCCCGACCGCCAGCGCGAACGGCACGACCTCGGTCATACCACCGACGCCGCGCCGAAGCTTGTTATACCTCCCTATAACGCGGATTATACCTGTCTGGACGCTGTCGGTCAGGCGTACTGCCGGTCGACATTGCCGGACCCGAAGTCGAACTGCTCCGCTGCTGCGCGGAAGTCGTCGTCTGTCACGGTCGTCGACCGCGGCGGTGTGTCGGGGTCGACGCCGTCCCGGTACGCCGCGGCGCGGACGGCTTCCTCCACCCACACCTCAATGTCGGCGCCCGTCGCACCGTCGGCGGCCGCGGCGAGCGCGTCGCGGTCGATGTCGTCGAACAGCGCGTCGCGCCCTGCATCGGCCGCCTTCCGGTCGACGTGGATGTCAAGGATCTCCCGTCTGGCCGCAGCATCGGGCCGGTCCACGGTGTATGCGGCGTCGATGCGCCCGGACCGCGTGCCGGCCTCGTCGAGGTCCTCCTCGCGGTTCGTGGCGAGTATCGTGACGACGCCGTCCTCCGTGTCGAACCCGTCCAGCCGCTGCAGGATGGTGTTGGTCTGGCTCTTGCTGTGCTCCTTGTCGGCCTCCCCCCGCGACGGGATGGCGGTGTCCGCCTCGTCGATGAACATGACGGCGGGAGCGTTGTCCTGGGCGTGGTCGTACAGCTGCTCGATATGCTCCTCGGTCTCGCCGACGTACTTGCTCACCAGCTCGTTCATGTTCACGTTGTAGAACGTGGCGTCGGTCCCCTTCGCGACCTCCCCGGCCACGGCGCGCGCAAGCAGCGTCTTCCCGGTGCCGGGCGGCCCCTGCAGCAGGACGCCGTTCGTCGGTTCCAGCCCCATCTCATCGGCCGCATCCGGATACCTGAGCGGGTGGACGATACCCTTCGTGAGCTCGTCCTTCACCGTCGAGAGCCCGCCGACGTCGCCGAAGTCGGTGTCCTCGACCACGGCCGTGTGCGCGGCGGCGTCAAGGGCGTCCTCCTCCGCGTCCCCGTCCATGTGGGTCGCCAGCGCGTGCCCGTGGAGGAGGCGGTGCACGTCCTTCGCCGGGTCCCGCCGGCTGTCCGGATCGAGCGTCTTCGCCCGGAACTCGATGCCGGCATCCCCGCCAGCCTTCTGCCGGGTGATGTACAGCTCGGTATCGGGCGCGTCCGCCGCCGGGTCGACGGTGATCTCGAACGCCGCCTCCGCGTAGTACCGCTCGCCGTCCCCGGCGCGGCCCCGCTTGATCTTCCCGATCGACGCGTTGATATCGTCCGGCAGCGGCTTCACCGTCACGTTATCCGCGCCGTACCGCTCCCGGAGCTTCTCCGCCGCGGCCGCGAGGACCTCGGCGTCGTCGTACGCCTCGGTCCACGGCTCGTCGTCGACGACGCCCTTGTGCACCATGCCGTCGATGATGGACCGCTCGTAGGCGCCGTCGCCCTTGGCCACCAGCGTGTTCTTGATGCCCTGCGCGGTCTCGGCGTCGCGCGCCCGCACCGTGAACGAGACGCGGCGCTCATCCTCATCGTCCCGGTAGCTCTCGACCACGATTTCGGCGTCCTGCTCGTCCAGCCGGTACGTCACGTCGATGTCCCGGTTCTCGGCCACGGCCGCCTCAAGGTCCCCCTCGACCGTCGTGCCGGCCCCGTACTCGTCCCGCAGGAAGGCGGTGAACTCCTCGAGCTCCTGGTCCTCACCGAACTTCTGGTACGGGTAGTCCACGTGCGCGGCCTCTGCACGCTCTGCCGACGCCTCCGTCCGCTGATCGCCGCCCATACCCCGGTATAATCTGTATTCAACGCTTTTAACGCTGACACGGCGCACACCGCACAAACGTTCAACACACCGCGATGCCGGTCACGGCTCGACGTACGCTGCCGTCCCCGGGTCCAGCGTCGCCCCGTCCACCACGACGTCGTACGGCAGCGTTGTCAGCGCCGCTGCCTGCTGAGCGAACGTCTCGACCACGTCAGACACGGCGTCGTCCCGCACCGCCGCGGTGCTGGTGACGGGATCGACCGCAGCCGCGTAATCGCCCGCGGCGAGCGCGTCCCGGTGCGCCTCGTAGGCGCGGTCCGCCGCCAGCGCCGCCTCCTGCTCCGTCCCGTCCCGCAGCGCTGCCTGGTACGCCCGGTCCGCATCGGTCTCGGGGCGGACGCAGACCGTGCCGTAGACCGTGGCGCCGTCCACGGCCAGCGCGGGCAGCAGGCAGTCCCCGTCCGCCTCGGCGGCGGCCGGGTCGGCGAGGAAGTCGAGGGCGACGTGGTCGGTCCGCGTCGCCAGGTTGCGGTGGAGCGTCGGCACCAGCTGGGCGTCCACCATCGCCATCTCCCGCTCCGCGTCCACCGGCAGCAGATCGGTGCTGTCCAGCAGCCCGGTGTACAGCTCCGCCGCCGCGGTGTAGTCCTGCTCGTCCATGGACCGGGCCGCGGGCCCGAGGCTTTTGACGGTGCGGGGTCAGTCCCAGTCGTCCTTTGTGGGGCAGTCGGGGTCGATGCACATCTCGAAGGGGCGGCGGCCCTTGCGGATGACCTTGATGCGGGGGGTGTGGCAGGTGTCGCACTCCTCCTTGAGCGGTTCGATCTTGCCGTCGCCGGGCAGGGGGTAGGTGTTCTCACAGTCCGGGTAGTTGGAGCAGCCGACGAACTTGCCGTTCTTGCGGATGATGCGGAGGGTGCCGTCGTCGCACTGGTCGCAGGGCCCGAGCTGGTTCTGCTTGCGGCGGGTGGCGTCGATGGCGTCGATGAGCTGGCTGCCGATGGCGTCCTCGTGCTCCTGGAACGTCTCGAGGACGTCCTCCAGCGTGTCGCGCGCCCCGGCCAGGACGTCGTCGGGGGTGGCGTCCAGGCTCCGGATGGCGTCCATGTCCTGCTCGAACTGGCGGGTGAGGTCCTCGGACAGGATCTCGGGGCAGTGTTCCTCCAGTGCCTCCACGACCGCCAGCCCGAGGTCGGTGACCTCGATGCTGCCGCCGTCGATGTAGTTGCGGTCGTACAGGGACTGGATGATGTTGGCGCGGGTCGCCTTCGTCCCGAGGTTGCGGTCCTCGAGCTCGGAGACGATGCCGCTCTGGCTGTACCGGTTGGGGGGCTGGGTCTCCTTATCCAGCTTCTCGATGCCGTCGGTCTCGACGGCGGCCCCCTCCTCGAGCGGCGGCATCTCGTCCTCGTCGACGGTGACGTACGGCCGGTACAGCGCGAACCAGTGCTCCTCCAGCGTGCGCTTGCCCGAGGCCTGGAACCGCTCCCCGTTGACGGCGAGGGTGATGATGACGGTCTCGCGGACGGCGGGCTCCCCGAAGACGGCGAGGAACCGCTTGACGATGAGGTCGTACAGCTGTCCCTCCTGCTTTGACAGGCCGGACGGTGCGACGCCGGTCGGGTAGATGGCCGGGTGGGCGTCGTCAGTCTTCCCGCCCTGCTTCGGGTACATGTCCTCCATGTCAAGCACGGTCTCGGTGAGGTCTGCATAGTCGTCCTGGTTGCCCAGCTTGGACAGGATCTGCTCGTACCCGATCTTGGCCGGCAGCTTCTGGGACTCGGTCCGCGGGTAGGAGATGAGCGAGTCCTCGTACAGGCTCTGCGCGATCTGCTGCGCGCGCTTCGGGCTGATGCCGAACTGGCGCTGCGCCGCCTGCTGCAGCCCGGTCAGGTTGAACGGGACCGGCACGTTGTGCTCGTACCGGTTCCGGTCGACCGCGTCCACGACCGCCTGCGCCCCGCGGCACGCCTCCAGCACCGCGTCCGCCGCCTGCTCCTCCCAGAACCGGTCGTCGACGTGGTACGCGTCCAGCCCGCCGGCGTGCAGCACCACCTGCCAGTACGGGTCGGGCTCGAACGCCTGGATCTCGCGCTCCCGGTCGGCCAGAATCTTCAGCGCGGGCCCCTGCACGCGGCCGGTGCTGAGGGACTGGAACCGGTCCTGGGACTTGACGGCGAGCATCAGTGCGCGGGAGATGTTGATGCCGTAGTACCAGTCGAGCACGTGCCGTGTCAGGCCGGCGTTGGTCTGGCCCTCGTCGAACGCGTTGAGGTTGGTGAACGCGTCGACCAGGTCGGAGGTGGTGAGCGTGGAGAACTTCATCCGCTTGATGCGGTCGTCGGTGCCGCCGCAGGCGCGGGTGATGACGTTGTAGCCGATGGTGCTGCCCTCGACGTCGAAGTCGCAGCCGTTGATGAACCGGTCGGCCTCCTCGCCCCGCTCCTGCAGGTTCCGGAAATACTTCTTCATATAGTCCTGCCCGTCGTCCGTGGTGTGGCTGGGCACCCACTCCACGTCGAACACCGGGTAGGTCCAGTCGCCCTCCGCCTGCTCAAGCGTGAAGATGTGGCCGACCGCCGGCGCGATGATGTAGTCCTCGCCCTCGTGCTCCAGCCGGTAGTTCTTCACGCCGTGCTGCTCGTCCACGGAGTAGTCGCCCAGCGCCTCCGCCATCCGCTTCGCGACCTTCGGCTTCTCCGCCACCAGCAGCGTCGTCATACCCCCTGACGGGCCGTGAAACAATAAAAAGGGGGTGCCGCACCGGGCTACAGCAGCTCCGGCACCGCGCTCGGTAGCTCGGCCACGCGCACCCCTGCATCCTCCAGCGCCGCCACCTTCGACGCCGCCGTGCCGGTGTCGCCATGCACGATGGCGCCGGCGTGCCCCATCTGCCGGTCGGTCGGCGCGGTCCGGCCGGCGATATACGCCACCACCGGCGTCCCGATTTCCTCCTGTATCAGCGTCGCGGCACGCTCCTCGAGGTCGCCGCCGATCTCCCCGATGAGCACGATCCGGTCCGTGTCCGGATCGTCGTCGAACCGGCGGAGCAGGTGGCGGAAGTCGACGCCGACGACCGGGTCGCCGCCGATGCCGACCGCCAGAGACTGGCCATGTCCCGCCCGCGTCAGCTGGTCGACGATCTCGTAGGTCAGCGTGCCGCTCCGCGACACCACGCCCACGCTGCCCGGGACGAAGATGTCGCCGGGCATGATGCCCAGCTTCGCCCGCCCGGGCGCGATGAGGCCCGGGCAGTTCGGACCGACCACGTGCAGGTCCCGCTGCTGTGCCGCCTGCACCACGTCCACCGCGTCATGCACCGGGACGTGCTCGGTGATGACGCAGGTATGCAGCCCGGCCTCGACCGCCGCCATGGCGGCGTCACGGGCATGCGCAGGGGGCACGAACCCGACGCTCCAGTCCGCGCCGTGCTCGTCGAGCGCGTCCGCCACGGAGCCGTAGACCGGGACGCCATGCACCGTCTCGCCGCCCTTGCCGGGCGTGACGCCGGCGACGACGTCCGTCCCGTAGTCCAGCATCTGCTCGGTGTGGAACCGTCCCTGCTCGCCGGTGATGCCCTGGACCAGCACGCGCGTGTCGTCGTCAAGCATCGCCGGTCAGCTCCATGATCGTCTCGGCGCAGGCGTCCATCGAGTCGTGGGCGTGGATGCCGGCATCCTCCAGCAGCTGTTTCCCCTCGTCCTGGTTCGTCCCGACCAGCCGCACCACCAGCGGCACGTCCAGGCCGCGCCGGTCCACGAAGTCGATGATGCCCTGCGCAATCTGGTCGCAGCGGGTGATGCCGCCGAAGATGTTGATGAACAGGCCGTCGATATCCTGCCGTGTCGTGACATCCATCGCCGCTTCCATGGTCGCCACGTCGGCGCCCCCGCCGACATCGAGGAAGTTCGCGGGGCTGCCGCCGAACGCGTCGATGCTGTCCAGCGTCGCCATGACGAGGCCGGCGCCGTTCCCGATGACGCCGATAGACCCGTCCAGCGATACGAACTCCAGCCCCTGCTCCGCCGCCTCCGCCTCCAGCCCGGTCAGCTCGCTGTCGTCCGCCCAGTCGTGCCGGAACAGTGCATTGTCGTCGATACGCACCTTCGCGTCCGTCGCCATCGTTTCGCCGGTCTCGGTCTCGACCAGCGGGTTGACCTCGACCAGGAGCGCGTCCTCGTCCCGCATCAGGCCGTACAGCTGCAGCGCCGTCTCCTGCACCGCGTCCGGCACCCCTGCGTCAACCATCCGTTCAGCGATGTCGTCCCGGCCGTAGCCGTGGATGCGCACCATAGCCTCGTCCCGCTGCTCGATGCCGGAGCCGCCATCAGGGCTGTACAGCAGTGTGTACGCCTTGCCGGCGCGGTCGATGGACAGCGACAGGTACCGCTCCGCCGCGATGGTGACGAACGACTCGATGAGCACCGCGTCCACCGTGTGCCCGGCCACGTCCCGCCCGAGCATCGCGTCCGCCGCGTCAACCGCGTCGTCCCGGTCCACGATCTCGATGCCGCCGTGCTTCTTCCGCTTGCCGGCCGGGACCTGGGCCTTGACCACCAGCCGGTCGCCCGGCGGCAGCTCCACGTCGCCGCCGTTGTACAGGGCGCGGTCCGGGACGGGGACGCCGTGGCGGGCGAACAGGTCCTTCCCCGCGTGCTCCAGCAGGTCCATGCCCCGGCGTTGGCGGCGCTGGTTCAAAAAGGGTGCGGCCGCGCCGTGGACTTATATACGAGTCCGGCGCATGTCGGGGTATGGCGGACGACGAAATCAGGAAGGGGCTCGAGGGCGTGCTGGTGGGTGAGTCGAAACTGGGGAAGGTGGACGGCGAGGCCGGCGACCTCTGGTACTGTGGTTACCACATCGACGACCTCGTGGAGCACGCCTCCTACGAGGAGGTCCTCCACCTGCTCATCGCCGGCGAGCTCCCGGACGAGGAGACGCTTGACGAGGTGCGGGAGACGCTGCGCGAGCACCGCGAGCTGCCGGACACGGTCAACCAGCTCATCGCGGTGACGGCGGACGACAGCCAGCCGATGGACGTGCTCCGGACCTGCGTCTCGCTGCTCGCGTCGTTCGATGACGACCCGGACAGCCACGACGACCTGGAGGAGAAGCTGCTGCGTATCGTCGCCAAGGTCCCGACCATCGTCGCCTACACGTACCATCACCGCAACGACGAGGCGCCGGTGGAGCCCCGGGACGACCTCGGGCACGCGGCCAACTTCCTCTACATGCTCCACGGCGAGGAGCCGGACGAGGCTGCGGCGGCGGCGATGGACGCCGCGCTCATCCTCTACGCGGAGCACGGGATGAACGCGTCCACGTTCGCCGGTGTCGTCACCGTCTCTACGCTCGCCTCGGTCTACTCCGCCCTGACATCGGCCGTCGGCGCGCTGGAGGGGCCGCTGCACGGCGGCGCAACTGAGACGGTCGTCGACATGCTGGACGACGTCGGGAGCCCGGAGCACGCCGAGGACTGGGTGCAGGACAGGCTGGACGCGGGCGAGAAGATCCCTGGGTTCGGCCACCGCGTCTACAAGGCGGTCGATCCCCGCTGCCAGCACTTCAAGCACCATATCGACGCGCTCGCCGGTGACGACGCGGAGCGGGTGGAGACCATCGAGGCGGTCCGCGAGCACGTCGTGGACGCGCTCGGGGAGAAGGGCATCTACCCGAACACCGACCTCTACTCCGGCACGCTCTACGGCATGCTCGACATCCCGCCCGCGTTCTACACCGCCCTGTTCGCGACGGCCCGCGTCGCGGGATGGTCGGCTCACCTCGCGGAGCAGCTCGATGACAACCGCATCATGCGGCCGCGCGTCCGGTACACAGGTGAGCTGGACAGGGACTGGGTGCCGATCGAGGACCGCTAGTCCCGGACCGCGGTCGCCTCGACCTCGACCGCGGCGCTCGCCGGCAGGTCCGCGACGCCGACCACCACTCGCGCCGGGTACGGCGCCGGCACAACGTCCTCGTACACGTCGTTGACCGTGTCGTAGTCGTCGATGTCGGTGAGGTATAGCCGCACCTTCATGACGTCGCCCCAGTCCGCGCCCGCCGCGGCAAGGATGGCTGCCACGTTCTCCAGGGCTTGCCGCGCCTGTGCCGCGACGCCGTCGCGCAGCTCGCCGCCGGGCGTCAGCCCGATTTGCCCGGCGACCGCGACGGTGTCGCCGCGGACCGTTCCCTGGCTGTACGGACCGACCGCGTCCGGCGCGTCACCGGTCTCGATGTACCGCATCATGCTGCCTCCACGGCGTCCAGCAGCGCCGCCGCGTCGTCCATCGCCGCAAGGTCGTCCACCGCCGCGGCCACTGCGTCAGCGTCGACCGATGTGGGCGCGGCCCGCCGCAGCTTGTCCATCCGCTCATCCGCGGTCAGCGGGTTGTCCGGGTGGCCCTTCGGGTGGTCGAGCTCCGCCTCGTATTCCTCCTCGTCCGTCATGATGCGCATCCGGTGGGGGAACGCGTCGCCGTACCGGTCCGTGAACGCCTCGCGCTCGTCGACCGTGATCCGGTCCATGAGCGCGTACGCCTGCTCGTCCTGCACCTTGCCCGGTGCGAACTGGTCGAGCGTCATCGCGCCGTCCAGCAATGCGCGGGCGATGCAGTACGGCATCGAGTGGTCGGCGGTCTCCCGCGTCTTCGGCCGCCACTTCTCGTCCTCCTCGCCGATGATGCTGACAGCGGCCTCGTACGTCTCGTTCTCCACCCGCTCGATATCCGCCGGGTCGATTCCGTGCTGTTCCCGGAGCTGCAGCGCGAGATGGACCGCCGCCTGCGCGTGGTACTCCACCGGGTAGTACTTGATAGAGGAGTTCGCGACCGCCCAGTCCCCGCCGCCCCACGCGTCGATGTCAAGTTCGAACGCGCCGGTCAGCTGCTCGAAGACCCCGAACCGGCCCTCGAAGATGGGGGCCGGCCCGTCCAGTCCTTCCTGCGCGAGCTGGCAGGCTACGACGGCGTTCCGCGCCGCGTTCGCGAACGCGATGCCCTTCCACGCGGTCAGCTCCCCGGCGCGGGCTTGCCGCAGCGCGACGTGCCCGTTGACCGCGATACCGACCGCGTCCGCCAGTGCGTCCCGGTCCAGCCCCATCAGCCTGCCGGCTGCCAGCGTGGCGGAGACCAGCCCGTAGTTGACGTGGTCGAAGCCGCGGGCGCGGAGCGAGGCGGCGTCGCACAGCCGGCACTGCGCCTCGTAGCCGACCGCCATCGCCGCCAGCAGCTCCTTTCCAGATCGGCCGTGGGCGGCCGCGACCGGGATGACGGCCCCGAGGTTGTCGGACGGGTGCGCCGGCTCCCGCGACAGGTAGGTGTCGTTCCAGTCCAGGTACCGGATCCGCGTTCCGGTCGCCAAGGCCGCGTACTCCACGGCGCACACCGTGTCGGTGCCGAGGATACGGGCCTCCCGGTCTCCGTGCTTCCGCGCCGCGACCCGCTCCACCTGCTGCACCGGATCGGCGTCGCGGGCCGCGTAGCTGCACGCGACCGCGTCCAGCACCCGGTGCCTGGCGGCCTCCACCGCCCCGTCCGGCAGGTCCGCGAACGACACGTCGGCGGCGTACGCGGCGAGGTCGTCGGCCAGCGCCATGCAACGGTTTTATAGCCGCGCCTGTATTAAACCATCCGCATGACTGCGGGGACGCTCCGGGACCTGGTGGAGCGGGAGGCGATCGCGGTCCTGCCGGGCTGCTACGACGCCCTGACCGCGAAGATCGTGGCGAAGGAGGGGTTCGATGCCGCCTACCTGTCCGGGGCCGGCGTCTCCAACACGCAGCTCGGGCTGGCGGATGTCGGCCTCACCACCCGGTCCGAGATGGTGGACCAGGCCCGGAAGGTGACGGCGGCGGTCGACATCCCGGTGCTGGCTGATGCGGACACCGGCTACGGCAACCCCGTCAACGTGCACCACACCGTCTCGCTGTACGAGGACGCCGGCCTCGCGGGGCTTCACATCGAGGATCAACAGTTTCCGAAGCGGTGCGGCCACTTCGACGACCACGAAATCGTCCCGGCGGCGGAGATGGTGCAGAAGGTGCGGGCGGCGGTCGACGCCCGCGACAGCGATGCGTTCCTCGTCGTGGCCCGGACCGATGCCCGCGACGCCTGCGACCTCGCGACGGCCATCGAGCGCGGGAACCGGTACGCGGCGGCGGGTGCGGACATGGTGTTCCCGGAGGCGCCACGCACCCGCGACGAGATGCAGCGGCTCTGCGACGAGATCGACGCACCGGTCATGGCGAACATGGTGGAGGACGGGGACACCCCGCTCCTGGCTGCCGACGAGCTGGAACAGCTCGGCTTCGACCTTGTCATCTTCCCGAACTCGCTGCTCCGCGCCGCCATGCGGACCATGGTCGACGTCGCGGCACACATCCACGACGAGGGGACGACGGCCGATATCACGGACCGGATCGCTGACTTCGACCTCCGGAACCGGCTGACAGACCTCGACGCGCTGCAGGAGCGCGAGGACCGGTACGCGACGTGAGACCGATGCCCGTCACCCCGTTCCACCTCGGCCCAGCACTCCTTCTCGCCGCACTGCTGTACCGTCGCATCGACCTGCCGACCGTTCTCCTCGCCAGCGTCGTCATCGACGTGCGCGCAACGCTTGTCATGGTCGGCGTACTGACCGGGTCGCTCCACGGCATCCTGACCACGTTCGCAGGCGCCACCGTGGTCGCCGCCGTGACCGCTGCCGCGGTCTGGCCCGTCCGCAGCCGCATCGACGCCGTGACGCCGCCGGCGCTGCGGCAGGCGTACCGTCCGGCGACCGTGGTGCTGGGTGCCGTGCTCGGGTGTGGAGCCACGTCGTGCTGGACGCGGTGCTGTACGCCGACGTGACGCCATTCTGGCCGCTGCTCTGGAACCCGTTCCTCGGCCTGCTCCCGTCGCTGGCGGTCTACGCGCTGACGGTGCTTGCGGCCCTTGCGGCGGTGCCGCTGCTGCACCGTGTCAGTCGAGCCGGATGAACGCCTGGCCGTCCATGTAGTCCTGGAGCGCGTCCGGGATGCGGATGCCGTCGTCGGTCTGGTTGTTCTCGACGATGGCGGTCATGACCCGGGCCGTGGCGCAGGCGGTCGCGTTCAGCGTGTGCACGGTCTCGTTGTCCTCGCTGCGCCGGATGCGCGTCCTGACCTTGCGGGCCTGGTAGCTGGTGCAGTTGGAGC
>CAZAFX010000001.1:17306-32752 GCA_964484895.1 uncultured archaeon
CTCGTCGTGGAGCTCCCCGATGGTCTCGTAGATGTCCTCGAGTTCGTCCTCGTCGAACCCGCCCTCGAGCTCGTCGAGGTCCTCTTTCCTGTCGCTGTACCTGCGCCGGATGCGGGTGTGGGTCTTGCGGGCCTGGTAGCTGGTGCAGTTGGAGCAGGAGACGACCTCGCCCCACTCCCCGAGCGGGGGCCGCCAGACCTCGATGTCGTACTTCTTGGCCGGCGTGTCGCCGAGGTCGCCGGTGCACACGTTCACGACGCGGTACGGAAGCTCCAGCTCCTGCATCACGTCCTCGGCGTTCTGCAGCAGCTCCTCGTGCAGCTCCCACGAGTCCTCCGGCTCGGCGAAGATGAACTGCTCTACCTTCTCGAACTGGTGCACCCGCCAGATACCACGGGTCTGCGTCCCGTGCTTGCCGGCCTCCCGGCGGAAGCAGGACGAGAACCCGGCGTACCGTTTCGGCAGCTCGTCCGGCTGCAGGATCTCGTCGAAGTGGAACGCCGCCAGCGGCTGCTCCGAGGTCGCGATGAGGTACCGGTCGTGCCGGTCCAGCTTGTACAGCTGGTCGTGGAACGACTCCAGCTCGGCCGCAGCCTCCATCTGCTCCTGGTTCAGCACGTACGGCGTCTGCATCGCGGTGTAGCCGCGGTCCTGCAGCAGGTCGAGCGCGAACCGGACCAGCGCGAGGTTCAGGTCGAGCAGGTCGCGCTGCAGGAAGTACGCGCGCTCCCCGGCGATCTCCGCCGCCGTCTCGTTGTCCACCAGCCCGGCGTCCTGCATGACGTCCGCGCCCAGCGCGGCGTCCTCCACCCTCCCGTCATCCGGCTCCCAGGTGCGGAGCTCGACGTTGTCATCCTCATCCTCCCCGTCCGGTACGGAATCGTGCATGATGTTCCCGACCTTGTACCGGACGGCGTCGCGCTCCTCCTTCAGTTCCTCCTGCTTTTCGGTCAGCTGCTCGATCCGGTCCTTCAGCTCCTGCATCTCCGCAATCAGGTCGGACGCGTCCTCACCGGCACGCTTCAGCTCGGCGATCTCGTCCCCGACCTCGTTCCGTCGCTGCCGGAGCTCGTCCGCCTCCTGCAGCGTCTCACGCCACTCTGCGTCCAGTTCCACGACCTTGTCGACGCGGGACGGGTCCTTGCCGCGGCGGCGCTCGTGCTCCTTGATGACCTCAGGCTCCTCGCGGAACCGCTCGATCGCTAGCATCCCGCGACACCCTGGACCCGGTCCGGACGGTTTGAGAAGATGGTATCAGCTCGCTCGGTGCGGCGGGGACGCCCCGTGCGGGTCACGCCCCCCGACCGGATTGGCGGAGACACCCTTGCATCGATTCCACCGCACAGTGCTGCGCACCGCAGTATTAAAAGCGTTGCCGGCCGCCCCGACACCATGCCCGACGCCACGGTGCAGGACGCGGCGGACGCGCTCGCCCGCGGTGACCCCGTCCTCGTCTACGACGCGGACGACCGGGAAGCCGAGGTCGACATGGTCTACGCCGCGGAGCACGTCGACCACCACGCCGTCGCCACGATGCGGCAGGACGCCGGCGGGCTCATCTGCTGCGCCCTCCACCCGGACGCCGCCGACGCGCTCGGCTTCCCGTACCTCGCCGACAGGCTCGACACGCCCATGGCGGAGTCGCGAGGCGACCTGTCGTACGACGACCGGTCCGCGTTCTCCTACCCGGTCAACCACGTCGACACCCGCACCGGCGTCACCGACCGCGACCGCGCCACAACCATCACCGCGCTCGCAGACGCCGCCGCCACCGTCCTGGCCGGCGACGCGTTCGACACCGCCACCGCGTTCCGCACCCCCGGCCACGTCCCGGTGCTGCGGGCCCACGCCGACCTGCTTGATGGGCGCCGGGGCCACACCGAGCTCTCCATCGCGCTCGCCGCTGCAGCCGACATTACACCGGCAGCGGTGGTCTGCGAGATGCTCGACGCCGAGACCGGCGACGCGCTGCCGGCGGGCGACGCCCGCGCCTACGCCGCGGAGTACGGCGTCCCGTTCCTCGCCGGCGACACCGTGGTCACCGGGCGCTAGGACCGGCGCTGCTGGGCGGCTGCGTCCTGTTCTGCTGCTTGATCATGTCGACCGCGCCACCCACCGTCGTCCCCACGGCCCGGGCGGCCCCCTGCAGGAAGCCGAAGACCCGGTCCAGTATCGGCTGGGCGGCGCTGCTCCCCGGCCCATCCAGCTCCGGCCGCTCTCCCTTCTCAAGCTGGTCGCGCGGTGTCTCACCGCTGTCGGCCGGCTGCGCGGCTGCGGCTGCCGCCAGCAGCACGACGGCCGCCAGAAGGTTGACCGGTCGCATAGGGTAGTACAGGGCGGCACCCCACAAAAAGGTACGCCCACCGGGCCGCCGGTCAGAGCAGCCCGGCCAGCCAGCCCATGACCGCCGCCACGAGCGACCGGTCCTCGTCGTCCGCCGCGTATCCAGGTGCGGTGATGGTCCGGACCGTCTCCCCGTCGTGCTGGACCACGAGCCGGAACGGGTCGTCGGTGCCGAACGTGGCGTCGTAGGTGAGGGTGCCGACGCACTGAACGCAGACACCGTCCTGTGCCGTCGCGGTCACGTTGAGCACGTACATCCCGTCGCCGCGTTCATGGACCGCGTGCTGGACGGTGTGGCATGGATGTGCGGCCGTCACGGTACCGCGGAACGTGACCGTGTGCGCCTGTTCACCGTCCGCTGGGAACGCGACATCGGCCACCGCGCTGTGGTTGCCGCGGCTGCAGGTCGCGTTCCGTTCCGCGACCGTGGCCCGCCACGCCGTACCGTTCGGCCCCACGCCGACGGTTGCACCCGCGCTGGAGCCTGCGCTGGTGATGGACGGACCGTCACCGGTGTTGTGGGAGCCGTTGGGGTCATAGACCGCTGCCGCCGGCGCGGCCAGCGCTGCGAGGATGAGCGCGGCCGCGGCGATGCGTGTCACTGTCATGGGGCCGCATGACCGGGCCGCACTTTAAAAACGGGGCGGAGCTGTTCGGTGCATGGCGAACCGCTGGTTCACGTTCCGTGCTCGTCGGGGTACGCTGTCTGCAGCAGCTCGTCGCGGCCGTCGAACCGGTCCTGGATGGGCTGCAGGGCGTCGGCGATGGCGTCGGCGGCTGCCGGCTTCAGGTCGGCGGGGTGGAGGTCCTCGGACAGGAACGCGTCCTCCAGGTCCTGGTACGTGTCGAAGGCGATGTCGCCGCCGTACTCGTCCGGGCGCTCGATGACGAGCTGTGCGTCCTGCTGCTGGAGGATGGGGAAGACGAGGTACTGCAGGTACTCCAGCACGCCGTTGTCGGCGGCCTCGCCGGCCGGGCAGTAGGCGTCGTCGAGCTTGTCCTGAACTGTCTCCGGGTCGTCGTGGATGCTGACCTTGGACGCGGCGTCGGATGCACTCATCTTGCCGCCGGTGAGGCCGGACAGGAGCGGGGCGAAGACGCAGGTCGGCTTGTCCTCCCCGATCTTGGGCAGGGACTCGCGGCCGAGCATGTAGATGCGGCGCTGGTCGCTGCCGGCGTACGCGATGTCGACGTCCAGCGCGACGCAGTCGTAGATCTGCATGAACGGGTAGAGAATACCTGAGGCCTTCATCGACTCGTCGTGCCGGACGACCTCGTTCACCGCGCGCTCCGCCCGGTTGACGGTGGTGTTCTCCATCAGGTGCATGTAGCCCTTCTGGTACCCGGCGTCGTGCTGGTAGTCGCTACCCCGCACGAACGTGACCGCGTCGGGGTCGACGCCGGCGGCGTCCAGCATGCCGCGGATCGCCTCCTCGTAGTACTCCGCCCGGGCCTCGATGAGCTCCGGCGGCGACTTCTCGATATCGAGCTCGGCGTGGATGTCCGCCACCAGCACCGTGACCTCGAAGCCGGCGTCGAGGAAGTCCGCGAGCTTGCGGATGGTGGTGAAGTGGCCGATGTGCATCATCCCGGTCGGCGCGTACCCGATGTAGACGCGCGGCGCCTCCTGCTGGAGGATGTCGTCCAGCTCCTTGTCGGTCACCACCTCATCGGTGTACCGCGTCACCAGCTGCCGGCGCTCGTCGGTGTCCATACCGGTCCCTTCACGGACGAACCGTTAAAAACTATCCCTGGCCTGCCGTGTCGGGCGGTCCACCGGCACCGTCGGACGGTCCGCTGGGGTCGGGCACGTCCTCACCGACCACGCCGCTCTCCGTGATGACCGGCTTCAGGATGTATCCCTGGTTCTGCCGCTGGTTCCCGCGGAGGACGACCTGGATGTCGAACACGAACCGTGTCGTGCTGTTCGGTGTGATGGTGAACGGCTTGGTCAGGTGCAGGCGGTCGCTGGGCAGCTTCACGTCCACCGCGGTCCCGTTCACCACGCCGTCGACGTCGCTGGCCATGAGCTGGATGCCGGAGTAGTTCCCGGCCGCGAGCGACGCGTTGAGGAGCGACGACGCCCGCGCGCCCTGCAGCTGTGTCAGGTCGGCCTGCTGCCCGCTGATGTCGAAGGTCTCGACGGTCTCGTTCTCTCCCTGGAACACGCGCGCCTCGGAGAAGGTGACGGTCAGCGAGTCGAAGTCGCCGATGGCGGCGCGCTGGTCGCTGACCAGCAGCTCGAACGACCCTGTCTCGGTCGTGCCGCTGCCGGTGCACCCGGTCAGGGCGACGAGCCCGACGAGCGCAGCGACCATTGATAACCGCATATTTCCTGTTGCCGGCCACTTCCTTTTATACCCTGTGGTCAGGCGAACTGCTTGATCCGTGCGAACCCCTCGTGGATGCCGTCTTCGTCGACGCTGCCGAAGCAGAGGCGGACGTTGGTGTCGCTGGCGCTGCCGAACGGCTCGCCGGGCACCACGGAGACGGCCTGCTCCTCGATGAGGCGGCGGGCGAACGTCCAGGAGTCCTGCTGGACGTCAGGGAAGACGTAGATGGCACCGCCCGGCGTGACGCAGTCCCAGCCCAGCTCCGCCACGTGCTCCATGACGGCGTCCCGCCGCGCCCGGAACGCCGCCCGCATCTCGTCGGCGTACCCGCGGCAGTCCTGCAGCGCAGTCAGTGCCGCCTGCTGCGCGGGGTAGTTGGGCGAGGCGGTGGTGGCGCGGTTGACCTTCCCGATCTCGTGGATGAGGTCCGGGTCCGGGTGCGCGAGCCAGCCGATGCGCCACCCGGTCATGGCGTAGTTCTTTGACACGGAGTTCACGACCACGGTCCGGTCCGGGAACTTGCCGGCCGGGGAGACGTGCCGGGCGTCGTCGAACACCAGCCGGTCGTACACCTCGTCGGCCACGATGGTCAGGTCGTGCGCCGCCGCGATACCGCCGAGCGTCTCCACTGCGTCCTGGCTGTAGACGCGGCCGGTCGGGTTCTCCGGCGTGTTGAGGATCAGGGCGCGCGTGTCGTCGTCGATGGCGTCCCGCACCCGGTCGGCGGCCACGCTGCCGTCGTCGTGGAAGTACGGTACCTGCCGCATCTCACCGGGCGTGGCGGCCGCGACCATGCGGTACGGTGACCACGCCGGGTCGTTGGTCACGACGGATGCGCCGTCGTCCAGCAGGGTGTCCAGCAGGCAGAACAGGGCGCCGGTCCCGCCGGTCGTGACGAGGACGCCGTCCCGGCTGAGGCCGTCCGGGAACTTCTCGCCCTCCTGCCGCGCGATCTCGTCCCGGAGCGGGTCGATTCCCCACAGCGGCGTGTAGGTGATGTGGTCGTCGGCCATCACGTCCTGCATGCGACGGCGGACCACGTCCGGCGTGCCGAAGTCGGGCTGCCCGATGTCGAACCGGACCGGGTCGTCCTGCTGGACGATGCGCTCGCTGATCTCGCGGATGGAGAACCCGACATCCCTGATGCTGCCGCGCACCGGCCGCATGACGGTAACGCATTTAAGCCGACGGCTTTTATACGTCCCGTATGCGGTTCTCGTTCCCTGACGGCATGCGCCCGGCCACGGTCGACGAGCGCGAGGAGTTCTACCGTACCGCGTTCCCCACGGAGGCTGTGGCGGCGCTGATGGAGCGGTGGGAGCGGTTCGTCCCGGTGGTGGACATCGGTACGGAGTCCACCCGGTACCGGCCGCGGTACAAGGAGTACAAGGGCAAGCTCGTGCGCATCACGGAGTTCGACGATGTCGACGAGCTCCGGGAGAAAATCGTGGCGTACGCGCCCGAGGACCTCTACTACGTGACGACCGACGAGAAGCCGGACCGCGTCGAGGTCAACCCGCGGCAGGAGCTGGTGTTCGACCTCGACCCCGAGGAGGCGCCGTGCACGCAGTGCGAACGGAAGCGGCACTACCAGGACGCTGATGTCGCATCGTACACGTTCTGCATGGACTGCCTCACCAACGTCGCCTCCCAGACCCGGCACCTGTACACGGTCCTGGAGAACAACTTTGACGACCTGCAGCTCGTCTACTCGGGCCGCGGCTTCCACATCCACGTTCGCGACGACGACGCGTTCGCCATGCCCCGCGAGGACCGCCAGGAGCTCGCCGCCCGCATCGCGAAGGAGTTCCCCATCGACGCCAAGGTCACCGCTGGCGAGACAGACCTCATCCGCCTCCCCGGCTCGCTGCACGGCCTCGTCTCCCGCGTCGCCACCCCGGTCACGGTCGCCGACCTGTCCGACCCCGCCCGCGTCGCCGACCAGGCCCGCCCCGAGTTCCTCGACCTGTAGGCCGATGATCACGATCGACGGCAGCGCCGGCGGCTCCGTGACACGCATCGCGGTCGGCCTCGCCGCCGCCACCGACACCCCGGTCCGCATCACCGACATCCGCGCCGACCGGTCGGACCCCGGCCTCAGGCACCAGCACTGCGCCGGCATCCGCGCCGCGGCCGCACTGACGGACGCGGACGTCACCGGCTGCGAGGTCGGCTCGGACACCGTCACGTTCAGGCCGCACGGCATCGCCGCCGGCGACATCAGGGTGGATGTCCCGACGGCTGGCTCGGTCGCGCTCGTCCTCCAGCCACTCCTCATCGCCGCGTGCGCCGCTGACCGCTCCATCGACATCACGGTGGACGGCGGCGCCACCGCCGGCAAGTGGGCGCCGCCCGTCCCCACGCTCCAGCGGACGCTGCTCCCGCTCCTCGCCGACGCCGGCCTCCCCGCATCGGTGGATGTCCGCCGCCACGGCTTCTACCCGGCCGGCGGGGCGCTCGTCCACGCCACGCTCGGCCCCGCCACCTCCGCGCGGCTGGACCGCACCGCCCGTGGTGACCTCGACCGCGTGACGGGCGTCTCCCTCGCTGCCACCCAGCTCCGGGACGCGGACGTGGCGGACCGGCAGCGGCAGGCGGCCCGCCGCGCCCTCAAGGACGCCAACCCGTCACTCACCACCGACATCGACACCGTGTACGTGGAGGCGGCGTCGCCCGGTTCCTGCATCGTGCTCGCCGCCGGCTGCGGCGACGCGGTGCTGGGCGGTGACGCCGTGGGCGAGAAGGGAAAGCGGTCGGAGAGGATCGGGCGCGAGGCGGCCGACGACCTGCTGGAGGACCTGGGGACCGGGGCGGCGGTCGACCGGCACGTCGCCGACCAGGCCGTTCCGGTGCTCGGCTGCTGCGGCGGCGCCGTCACGGTGCCGCGCCTCACTGACCACGTGGAGACCGCTGTCAGGGTCACGGAACGGCTCTGCGATCGGTCCGCCGCCGTCGACCGCGCGACGGGCACAGTGACGTTCAGCTGACGTCGACCTGTCGTCCGTCCCCGTCGGCCCGGGCGATGCGGACGGTCAGCACACCGTGCTCGTACGTGGCCTCGGCGCTGTCCGGGTCGACGCGCACTGGGAGCCGCACCTGCCGGCGGAACTGCCGCTGGTTGCGCTCGTGCCGGTAGTACTGCTCCTCCTCGTGCGCTACCTCCTGCACGTCCTCGGCGGCGATGGAGACGGTGTCGGCGGTGACGCGGACATCGATCTGGTCCTTCTCCACGCCCGGGAGGTCGGCCGCGACCACGATGTGGCCGTCCTCCGCCCGGACATCAATCGGGGTCCCTGCCGTTGTGTCTCCGCCTGCTGCACGGCGGAGCTGGTCGAACGCTGCTTCCATCTCGCGGAACGCCCGGTCGAACGGGTTGCGTGCCATGCTACCACCTGTTGTATGGATGCGTGTAAAATTTTTATGCGGTGGTGTCACAGGCGCCAGATGAGGAGGGCGGCCAGCACGAGCTGGATGAGCGCGGCGTGGAGCAGCCGGTCCGGCGGCAGCGCCTCGAGGAGCAGCAGCGTGCTGCCGATGAGGAGGGCGCCAGCGATGACGGCCCGCGGCAGGCCGCGGTCCTTCTCCACGGTGACGTTGGTCTCGACCTGCCGCTCGCTGAGGCCGGTAAGGACGTCGTCGATCTTGCTGGGGAGCCGGGTGAACAGCTCCCGGTTCTCCAGCAGGTCGGTGCGGAGAGTGCTGAGGAACTCGCGGGGGCTGTTCAGGTCCCACAGCAGCTGCTTGACGAGGCGCCGGTACTCCTCGCTGATCTCGAACTCGGGGTAGATGGTCAGCCCGATGCCCTCCATCGTGAGCAGGCCCTTGCCCATGATGGTGAGGGAGGACGGCATGTGGATGCCGTGGCTGTTCGCCCGCCGTGTCAGGTCGAGCAGCGTCATGACCACACTCTGCTCCGCGATGGTGGTGTGGCTGAGCGTGGTCATCAGCTCCTCGAGGTCCTCCTTGAACGCATCGATGTCAGCATCATCGTCCACCGTACCAACCCGCTGGACGGTGCGCAGGGCGCCGGACACGTCCTCATTCAGCGAGTGCAGCAGCAACAGGCCGAGCTCCCGCCGCATCGTCTTGGAGAACTTCCCAACCATCCCGAAGTCGAGGTAGATGAGCTGCCCGTCCGGGCTGACGAGGAAGTTGGACGGATGCGGGTCGGCGTGGAAGAACCCGTCCCGGATCACCTGCTTCAGCCCGGCCCGGACCCCGGTCTTCGCCACCGCCTCGGCGTCCACGTCCATCTCCCGCAGCGCCTCCACGTCGTTGCTCTTGACCCCCTCCACGTACTCCATGACGAGCACGCGCTCCGTCGTCAGGTCGGGATAGATCTCCGGGACCTTCACGCGGTCCTCGTCCTGCAGGTTCTCCCGCAGTATCATGCCGTTCCGCGCCTCCTTCGCCAGGTCCAGCTCGTCCCGCGTCCATCGCGCGAACTCTCCCACCGATCGCGACGCCCGCATCCGCTGCAGCGCCGTGCTGTGCTTCTCCCCGCGCTTCGCGAGGAACTGCAGGATGTCAAGGTCCTTCTCCATCTGCTCCTTGATACCCGGCCGCCGCACCTTTACCACGACGTCCTCGCCGGACGGCAGCTCCGCGCGGTGCACCTGTGCGATGGACGCTGCCGCCAGCGGCTCCCGCTCGAACGACGCGAACACCTCGTCCACCGGACCCAGCTCCTCCTCCACGATTTCCCGCGCCGTGTCCGGGTCGAACGGCGGCACCGCGTCCTCCAGCTTCTCCAGCTCATCGATATACGCCTGCGGCACGATGTCCGGCCGCTGCGCCAGGATCTGCCCGAACTTGATGAACGTCGGCCCGAGTCGCTCGAACGTCCGCCGCACCCGTTCCGGCGCCGGCACCGACTGCCGGGGTGTCGCAACCCGACGCAGCAGCGGCACCCGCTGCATCAGCCGCAGCCGCGACAGGAACAGGCCCCATCCCTCCTGCGCCAGGATGACCAGGATCTGCTCGAACCGCTTCACGTCCTGTATTTCCCGTTCAAACAGCCCCATGGACTACCCGTCGACACCCTCCCACATAAAGGTAGCGGTCATTTTAAACCGCATCCGCCCCAATACCGCGGCATGCCGCCGCTCCTGCCGTCCCTCAGCCTCCTCTCCATCGGCACAGTCATCGCCACCATCCCGCTCGTCTTCCCGCCGGGGGACGGCCGTATCAAGAACCAGTTCGTCGCCATCACCTGCCTATCCTTCGCTGCCGTCCCGCTCATCGTCGTCGCCAGCCTGCTGCTGCCGGGCCGGGCCGGCACCACGTTCATGGAGTTCGCCCTCACGTTCCATACCATGGGGTGGGCGATGCTGCTCACCGCCCTCGTCGCGGCCGTCACGGACCGGCAGCTGTTCTTCTACAACCTCGTGTCCGTCCCGCTCTCGCTCGTCCTCTCGGCGTTCGTCGCTGGCGGATTCATCCTTGAGCTGGGCACGGCGGTCGCCCTGGTCGTCGCCGCCGAGGCCGTCATCTACCTCGGGGTTAACGGCGCACGCCTCACCCGCGTCGTCGGCCTCACCGCGCTCACCGCCGTGCTCCTCGCGACCATCCACGTCTACCCGGCCGCCTACCTTGGCCGGTTCGACACCGCACTGCTCATCACCGCGTACCTTGCCCTCGCCGCCGCGCTCTACATCCTCCACGTCGCCCCGGCCGGCCGCATCCGGCTCCGGCACGTCCACGGCCGCGCGCTCCTTGGATACCTGCTCGTCACGGCCGTGCTCGCTGCGGTCTCGGCGCTGTTCGTCGGCCTGCTCGAGCAGGCGTTCGTCCTCGGCGCCTTCTTCGCCATCCTCATCCTGCTCGGCGTCTACCACAGCCCGGAGGTGCTGACGCCGCTGGCGGACTTCCTGGAGTTCGCGTACGTCGTGACCGCGGTCGGCTGGGCGGCCACGACGCTGTTCACGCTGTCGGCCGGCCGCGGCGCGCTCACCGTCCGGTTCGTCGACATCACGCTGCTGGAGATCGCGGTCCTCGCCGCCGTCAACCTGGTCGGCGTCCGCATCATCCAGAACGCGCTCCACCGCCAGCTCTACGAGCAGGACTGACTACAGGCCGAGCACGTCGGTGTGCCGGTCCAGCGCCTCGTCGAGCGACAGATTCTTCTCCTGGAGTGCGTACCGCACCCGTACCGTCGGCGTGTCGGTCTCGATAAGCCGGGAGACGTCGTGTGGTGTCCCCACCAGCACGGCATCGCAGTCCACGTTGTTCACTGTGTCCTCCAGGTCCTGGATCTGCTTGTCGCTGTACCCCATCGCGGGGATGACATCGCCGAGGTGCGGGTACTTGTCGAACACGCCCTTCAGGCTGCCGACGGCGCCTGGTCGCGGGTCAACCGGGGTCGCGTCCAGCTGCCGTGCCGCGACCGTGCCGGCCCCCCACGACGTGCCGCCGTGGGTCAGCGTCGGGCCGTCCTCGATGACCAGTACCCGCTTCCCGCGGACCGCGTCCTCGTCCTCCACGGACACGACGGAGTCGGCGTGGATGATCTCGGCGTCCGGGTTCGCCGCCCCCACGTTGTCCACGACCGTGTCGATATCCGCCTGTTCCGCGGTGTTCTCCTTGTTGATGATGACGTAGTCGGCGAGCCGCAGGTTGGTCTCCCCAGGATGGTACCGCACCTCGTGGCCGGGCCGGTGCGGGTCCGCCAGCACGAAATGAAGGTCCGGCCGGAAGAACGGTAGCTCGTTGTTCCCGCCGTCCCACTGGATGATGTCCGCCTCCTCCTGCGCCCGCTCCAGGATGTCGGCGTAGTCCACGCCGGCGTAGACGACGTGGCCCTCCTCGATATGCTGCTCGAACTCCTCCCGTTCCTCGATGGTCACGCCGGCCTCGTCCAGATCGTCCATGGTCTCGAACCGCTGCACCCGCTGTTCCTCGAGGTCGCCGTACGGCATCGGCTCCCGCACGACGACCACGTCCTTCCCCCGCTCCTTGAGCAGCGACGCCAGCTTCCGGGACGTCTGTGACTTCCCGCACCCGGTCCGCACCGCGTCGACGGCCACCACCGGCACGTCCGCCTCCAGCATCATGCTGTCCGCCCCGACCAGCCCGAAGTCCGCGCCCGCCGACAGCGCCCTCGACGCCTGGTTCATCACGTACTCGTGCGACAGGTCACTGTACGACAGGTACACCCGGTCCACATCCTTCTCCGCCACGATTTCCTCCAGCTCGCTCTCGGGCAGGATGGGGATGCCGTCCGGGTAGCCCTCCCCCGCCAGCGACGCGGGGTAGGTGCGCTCCGGCATCTCCTCCAGCTCCCCGATGTTCTGGGAGAACGTCTGCGTGAACGCCACAACCTCGTATGCATCGTTCCGGCGGAATACCGTGTTGAAGTCGTGGAAGTCCCGACCGGCCGCCCCCATGATCACGACGCGCGTCTTGGACATACTCCCGGTTGCGACGGACCGGACTAAATAGTTACCGCCGCACCGTCACCGCGGTCCCGGCCACCACGCCGTGCCGGTCCGCCCACCCCCGCGGCACCTCGAGCGCGTACCGGGCCGGCCCGTCGCTCCGGTACCGCGGCAGCGCCTGTGGGGCGATACCGGTGCCGGGCGCGGCGTGCGCCACGTTCACCACCCGGCCGTCCTGGATGAAGATGATGTCGAGCGGGATGGACGTGTTCTTCATCCAGAACGTCCGCGGCGCCGCGTCAGGGAAGACGAACAGCATACCGTCCTGCGGCACCGTGTCACGGAACATCAACCCCTCCCGCCGTTCCTCGGCCGTGTCGGCGACCGCCACATCGAGCGTCACCGCATCGGCCCCGCTCCCGAATGTGACGGTGGCGGCCGGTGCCTGACCGGTGCATCCCGCCAGCACGGCGGCTGCGGCGATGAGGGGAAGAAGCGATGCGCGCGGCATCTCAGTTCTGCTGCTGGGCGACGCGCGGCATCGGGACCGGGGACGGCAGCTCGAGCGCGTCCGCGAGCCCGACGGCCTGCGTCAGGCACTTCCGGAAGATGTGGTTGGTGACGGCGGCACTGACCGCGTCGTCCAGCGACTCGTCGTCCTCCCACGCGGCGATGATGTCGTCCGCGTCCTTCTGCCAAAGGACGGTGCCGTCGAAGTCCAGCGTCGCGACCTCATCCTCATCAAGCGTGTACGCGATGCCCATCTCGAAGCTGATGCGGGCGATCGGTTCGTCGATGGCGGGCACGTCCGCCTCCTCGACCCCGGCCACGTTCGACCGGTAGTTGATGTTCAGGTCGCCCTGCTTCCCGGAGTGCTTCTCCGCGTTCAGGCTCGTGATGGAAAACCCGACGATCATTGCATCCACGCCGTACGGCCCGGACAGATAAAAACCCTTCTACTCCCGGAGCTGGAACCCCTTGGCGAACGCCTCGTCGCCCTGCACAGTCTCGGCGTACCGGCCGACCGCCGCCGTCATGTCCCGGTCGTTCTCCTCGCCGCGCGCTCCGACAGCAGCGTTCTTCCCCACCAGCAGCACGGCCTTCCCCGGCCGCTCCCCGACGACCTGCCGCGCGATCCGGATGAGCATACCGATATCCCCGGTGTCCACATGCTCCTGGAGGAACCCGTCGTCCGCCGCCACCAGCTGCTCGCGGATGGCGTCCTCCCGCGCCGCCTCCAGCCGCTTCACATCCTTCTCCAGCCGCTTCCACTCGTCGAACAGCCGCTGCGGGTCCCGCGGCCGCTCCCCGTATTCACCCGCCACGTGCTCATCCGGCTCCTCGACAGCCTCCCGCAGCGCATCCAGCTCCTCCTTCCGCTCCTGCCACTCCTCGGCGAACCGGCGCACGACGCGGGGCAGGTGGCTGACCTCGACATCGAAGATATCGGCGATAGCCTCCAGGCTCCTGTCCACGTCCACCGTCTCCCGCAGCTGCCCCTCGAGCTCGGCGCGGTACCGGTCATGCGCCGCCGCAACCGGGCCGGCCACGTACTCCAGCCGGATGGTGCCGTCCTGCACCTTTGACGTGTCCGTGAGCCGGATGGTGCCGACCGCGCCGGTGGACCGGACGTGCGTCCCGCCGCACGCCTCCGCGTCCACGTCGTCGATGGAGACGACCCGGATCTCGTTGCCGGGCACCGCCCCGCCCTGGTACAGCCGGAACCCATGCCGCCGTTCGGCCTCCGTCCGCTGCAGCACCGCCGTCTCCACCGGCAGGTCGTCAGCGACGAGCTCGTTGGCCCGGTCCTCGATCTGCTGCAGCGTCTCCCGGTCCACCTGCTCGTAGTGCGTGATATCCAGCCGGCCCTTCTCCTCGCTCTTGTGCGACCCCGCCTGCCAGACGTGGCTGCCGAGCACCTCGCGCGCCACCGCGTTCACGATATGCGTCGCGGTGTGATGCGTGCGGAGCCGTGTGCGTCGCTCCCAGTCCACGCTCCCCGCCACGGTCTCGCCCACGTCCGGCACCGCGCCGTCCACCCGGTGGACGATGACCCCGTCCACCGCCTCCACATCGACCACGTCCGCCCCGTCCAGCACCCCGGTATCGTGCTCCTGCCCGCCGCTGGTCGGGTAGAACGCGGTCCGGTCAAGGACGACGCCGTTCCCGTCCACCACGGCCACGACCTCGGCCTCGAAGTCCTGCAGGTACTGGTCATCCCAGTACAGCCGCTCCGTCTGCTCGATGCCGGACACGTCCACTCCCTCCTCGGTCGCCGCGTCGATGCCCTCCTCGACGTGCCGCGCCGCCACCCGCGTGTAGAAGTCCTCGGGCACGTCAACGTCCACGCCACGCCGCTGCAGCATCTCCGGCGTGATGCCGTGGGAGTCGTACAGCTCCACCAGCTCCTCGGGCGACACGTCGTCCAGGTCATCGATCAGCCGCTCCGCATCGTCCAGCATCGCGTCGTACTTCTCCCGCTCGTGCCGCACGATCGCCCGCACGTCGGCCACGTTGTCCTGCAGCTCCGGGTACAGCTCGCCGAACTCGTCGGCGTGCCACGCCACCACCTCGTCCAGCGTGATGTCCCAGCCGTACCGGTCGATGAACTCGAAGCACCGACGCGCCATCACCCGCAGCGCATGCCGCTCCCCGGCGTTCGACGGCAGCAGCCCGTCGTGCAGCGCCACCAGCAGGCACCGCGCATGGTCCGCCACCGCGTACAGGTGCGCCGCCGGCAGCACCTCGTCCTGCAGCGCGTCCACGTCCACCCCGATATCGTCCGCGATTGCCCGCCACGTCGCGTCGATGTCGTCGGCCTCGTCCAGGTTCAGCGCGCCGGCGTGCGGCAGGAACGCCTGCCATACGTCCCGGTCCGGGTCGACCCCGGTCGCCTCGTACAGCCGCTCCACCACGCCGGGCATGTTGGCCTCGTAACTGGTCTCGCTCCCGTGCGTGATCCAGACGATGCGCTCCAGGCCCATCCCCATGTCCAGCACGGTCGTGTCAAGCTCCCGGTAGCCCCGCTCGGTGGACGGGTCGACAGCGTAGAACATGTACACCTGGTTGAACAGCTCCAGCCCGTTCACGAAGAACTCCATGCACGCCCCGAGGTTCCCGCCGCCGCCCCACGCGTCCTCGTGCAGCACCAGCTCCCGCTTCGGGATACCCATCCCCTCCACCACCCAGTCCAGCATATCCCGGAAATACCGGTCCTGGTCGTACTCATCCGGCGCGGTGAACGCGTGCTGCCCCACCATGATGAACCCGGTGTAGTGCCGCCCCGTGATGCCGACGTTGTCGATATCGTTGCTCCGGAAACAGAACTGCGGCACCACCAGCGGGTTCGCCGGCGGGTCCACCTCCCCCGACACCACGTACGGCTGGAAGTCGT
>CAZAFX010000001.1:32762-49609 GCA_964484895.1 uncultured archaeon
TCGTAGATGCTCGCCCGCACCACCTCGGTGTCGTCCCGCCAGCGTGCCGCCACCGGGTACCGGTCGATGGGTGCGTAGCCCCGCTCATCCATGAACGCGCTGAACGTCTCCCACGCCTCCACGACGTCGAACGTCTCATCGGTCGGCGGGTCGTTGATGAACCCGTAGCCGCTCCCGCACGTCGGCTCCCCGCACACGTCCCGGTTCGCCACCGACCAGAACCGGATGCCGCACTCGTCGCACCGGTCCCGGTGGAACCCGGCCGCCCGCAGCGCATCCACAGCGAAGAACCGCTCCGGGCTGTCGGCGGCCTTCTCCCTGATCCGGTCCTTCAGCTCGTCCAGCGACGGCATACCCGCGGCTGCGCGGCAATATTTAACAACGTCACCCGGGCCGCCGTCACTGTCCCGGCGGCGCCCGTCCCGGCCGGTCTCCGCTGTCAGGCGTCCCACCGTCGTCGCCCTCCGTCCCGTCCGGGTCCTGCCTGGCGCGCGTCTGCGCCGACCGCACGCTGTCGAGCGCGGTCTGCAGTCCCTGCTGGGCCTCCTGCGGTGCGTCCGCCATCGCCTCCTGCAGCACGGACTCCGCCCGCTGCAGGCCTGCTTCGTCGCCGCTCCGGGCCTTCTTCGCGACGCCGTCCATCGCCCGCGCGGCCCGCTCCACGCCCCGGGCGTCCCCGTTCTCGGCGGCCTGCTGCGCCTCGGCGGCACGCTCCTGCGCCACACCGCCGGCGCGCGCTAGCCCGATACTGACGGCGGCGTTGTCCATGGCGACTTCCAGCCCGTACAGCGGCGACCCGGCCCCGACGAGCCCTGGGCCCGGCCCCTGCCCGTCCTGCTGCGCTGCGGCCGGTGCTGCGAACACGAGCAGCCCTGCCGCCAGCACCGCGGTCCGTCGCATATGCTATAGCTGGGACTGCACGGGTAAAAAGGGTAGGGGAGAGAAAAGGAAGAAAGGAGAGGGGGTCAGAAGAGGCTGCCCAGTCCCTCGGCTGCCTCTTCCTCGCTGGCGCCCTCGTCCTCCGGTGCCGGCTCGTCCTCCGCCTCCTCTTCGTCGGCGGATTCCTCCTGGTCGGCCGGCTCCTGGGCGCCGCCGTCGGCCGCCGCGGCCGGGGCACCGGTCGCGACCGGCGTCTCCATGGCCTCCTCGATGTCAACGTCCTCGAGTGCGGCCACGAGCGCCTTGACCTCGGCAGACTCGTACTCGACGTCAGCACCGTCAAGCACATCCTGCACCGAGTCCTCGGTCACGTCACGGCCCGCGGAATGCAGCAGCAGGGCAGCGTACACAAGCTCCATCAGCTGTCACCTCCATCATCCTTGTCCTCGTCGGTTTGCGTATCGTCCGAACCATCGATATCCTCCCCGTCAGCATCGGTATCCTCGTCTTCTGCCTCTTCCGCTTCTTCGTCTGCTTCCTCGGCATCATCGTCGCCCGGGGACGCTCCCTCATCGGCTACCTCCACGGCATCCAAATCGAGCGCCTCGTCCAGGGCTGCCGCCTGCCCGGCACCCTTCCGCAGCAGGTCGTCCATCACGTCTGGCGCGACGATGCCAGCCTCCACGGCCAGGCTGCGCGCCTTCCCGACGGCCTGCTGCAGCGCTGGCTGCGCCGTCCGGCTGTTCATGACGCCGGCGTTGACCGCCAGGTTGAACGCGCCGGATGCAGCCGCTGCCAGGTCGCTGTGGTACTCCTCGCTGTCAATCTCCAGCACGGACCGGTCGAAGACCTCGCCGTCCTCGTACACGAGCTTCAGGTCCAGCCCGACCTCAAGGGGCTCCATCCCGAGCTGGTTCAGGACGTCGGCGGTGTCGGCGTCGATGACCTCGCCGGCCTCGACGGCCACGGCATCGTTCTCCACCTTGATTTTCCCGTCCTCCACCGAGGTCTGGGCACCGTACTCCTGGATCTTCCCCAGCATCGGGCCAGGGTCGAGGTCGGTCTGCCCGGCCTCGATGACGATATCCGCCGGGGCGACCTCGCCGCCGGACGCGGCCGCGGAACTCTTCTTCGCCTGGATAAGCTTGAACAGGGAGAACGGATTCTTCTCTGTGAATATCAGGGCGGGCATGATGGCGTCGCCTTCGCCCAGCTGCTCGATGTCCTCGCGGTCGGCCGCGTCCAGCGCCCGCCGGATGAGCGTCTTCCTGCTCATCTGGATCTCGGCCTCGCCCACGAGCTCCTTCTTGATCTCCTGCAGCTGCCGCGCGGGCAGCGAGTGCATATCCAGCATGCCGACGACGGGGTAGTCCTCTATCTTCTCCGCCATCTCGTCGACGAGCTCCTCCTTCCGCTCCCGCGTCAGCTGCATCGCGTCATCCCTCCACCGATACCGGGCTGCTCATCGTCAGTTTCACCAGCACATCCTTGACGTTGTGCTCGCGCTGCGGCAGCGCGTCCACCACCCGCTCGTAGACCGCGGCCGCGTTCGCCGCGAGCGCGTCATCATCCATATCCTCCTCGCCGACCTTGCACTTGACGGACGGCGCCTCCTTCAGCTGCAGGGAGATGGTGTTCCGAAGCGCCGCGATCTCCTCGGACGGGTCCTCGCCCGGCTGCACCGGGTCCGGCATCTTGTTCCGCGGCCCGAACACGGATCCCAGCTCCCGGCCGATGTCCGGCATCAGCGGGGCTTCGGCCAGGAAGAAGTCGTACTCCTCCGCCAGCTCCTTCGCCGCGGCCTCGTCGTCGAACAGCTCCTCCAGCTCGTCCGGATCGATCAGCCGGTCGGCGTTGTCCGCCTCCGTCGTGATGGTCTCCCCGATGACGCACACCTTGACCTCGTCGCTCGGCGCGTGCGGCAACCGCACGTCCTCGGAGAACCGGTTGTTCGGATCGTCAAGGTCCACGTTCCGCACATTGATAACCAGGTCGACGGCCTGCGTGAAGTTCCGTTCCGCCGCGTCCTCCCGCAGCGCCGCGACAGCGTCCTCGAAGTTCATGCGTCCTCACCCTCCTCAGCCGCCTCCTCGCCGGCTTCGCCCGCTTCTTCGGCCTCCTCGCCATCCTCCGCCTCCTCACCCGCTTCGGCGTCTTCCTCGTCCTCTGCTTCGGCCTCGCGCTCCGCAGCGCGCTCCTCGAGCAGCTGCCGTGCTTCCTCTGTGTCAATCTCGCCGCCCACCGGCTCGTCGGGCAGCTCCTCCTCGCCGGCGAACACGGCGTCGAACTCGCCGTCATCAATCTCCTGCTGCACCTCGATCGGCTCTTTGTTATCCACTAGGACGCCCAGCGACTGGGCCGTGCCCAGGATTTCCTTGGTCGCCCCACGCAGGTCGAGCGCGACCAAATCCCGCTGCTTCATCTCCGCAACATCCACGATATCCTTCATCGCCATGTTCGCCACCTTCACCGCATTCGGCTCCCCGCTGCCCGTCTCGATGCCGGCCCGGTCCTTCAGCAGCGCCGCCGCCGGCGGCGTCCCGACCGCGATCTCGAACGCACCGGTCTCCTCGTCCACGGTCACGTCGACCGGGATCTCCATCCCCTCGAAGTCCGCGGTCTCCTCGTTGATCCGCTGCACCACCTTCCCGACGTCCACCGGCGTCGGCCCGAGCTCCGGGCCCAGCGGCGGCCCCGCCGACGCGTTCCCAGCGTCCACCAGCGTCGAGATCGTGGTCTCACTCATCACCGATCACTCCGCTTCCGCACCATATCCACGCTGATTGTCACCGGGATGGGCACCGCCGCCTCCAGTAGCTCGATGGTCGCCTCCCGGTTCGGCTCGTCGATTCGCTCGATCTTCGCCTCCTCCCCCGCGAGCGGGCCGCCGGTCACCTCGACGGTGTCCCCGACCTCGAGATCGATCTCCTGCGGCTCCTCCGACAGGAACGACTCGATCTCGTCCAGGTCCACCTCCTCGTCGATGACCCCACGGACGTGCCGCATACTGTTCACAAGATTCTTGATATCCTGCGCATCACCCTCCACGAAAAGGTATCCCTTCATGTCCTGCGGGTAGAACACGGCCTTGATATCCACATCCTTGTTCTTCGCCTGCGCATCGATAGAACTCACCACCGTCTTCTCCCGGCCTCGTGTCGTCCGCACCGTCATGATCATCCGCCACCACCCCGCAGCATCGTCGCCACGAAATAGATGGAGAACCCGATCGCACCGATCAGCAGGATGCCCGCACCGGTCACCTTCGCCGACATCTCGAACTCTTCCCGGTCCGGCTTCCGCGTGATCTTCAGCACACGCATCCATTCGCTGAACTTGCTGTCCAGCCACCGCTTCACACCCACATCCATCGCGTCGTACACATCCGCCCGCCGCACACCCGCACACGGCAGAAGCAACGCCACACCCATCCCTCGACCGGGACACATGCAGGCGCTCTCCTGCCCCCACACGGGCAGTCCAGACGAGCACACAACCCCTGCAAAACAAGCTTTATAAACGGTTTGCGGTTACGGGATATCTATTGGGGGAGGTATAGTTGTCTTCAGATTTTAGGAGAGAGTTGGATGAAGTTAGACAGGAGTATTGGGAGGAACTTGGTATAGGGGAGAGAGGATACCTAAGTACTAGTGATGGAAAGCGCCTAAAGTTTGAAACGAAGCCATATATTGGTTCGAAGTATGGAGATGCCAGCAAAATAGTATTTGTTGGCCATGATGTGGGGAAGGAGGAAAAGAGGGGAGGGTTTCAAGGGTATGATGAGCGCCGCCAAGCAATAGAAAGACCGCCGGTTAAGTATCTGAATGATAATCCACATAATAGCCATATTCCTGGCACATATTTAACCGCCCTATTTTTATTGAGAGAAGAAGAGGGATGGGAAGATTTCTGGAAGGAGATGGAAAATGAGGAATTTGACTCCTTCCGAACTGCATTGAGAGAATGCCAATTACCTAGGGATAACCCGTTGAGTTATGTTGCGCTTGTGAATTATTGGAAGTTAGTAGATCCAAGGGATGAAGATGGCCGCGGTGGGAAGAAGGACGTGGATTACTATGAGAGACAACACCTCTCGTTACTAAGTAAGGAACTAGATGCGCTTGGTCCGGATATGGTAGTCTTCCAGAGCAACAAGTACCATCAGCTGCTAGCGCTTTCGCAAATTGTCGCCCCTGAAATCTATGCTGGACCTCATCCGTCATATTCGAAATCTGGCGGACCTAGAGAGTATCTGAACAACAAGCTCTGGAAAGTATAGTGTTGAGGATGTACTTGTTTGTTGATAAGTTAATCAAGGATCCAGCAGCTCCCGTGTTGCGGGGTCGTCCCGGAGCTGGGCCTCGAACCGGGCGATGTGTTCGGCGAGGGCGGCGTCGTGGTTGAGGCGGTACCGTTGCTGGCCGCGGTCGTCCTCGCCGGCCGGCTCGATGAGGTCGAACCGCTGGAGCCGCGGCCAGTGGGCGTCCAGCTCGGCGTGGTCGATGCGGCTGGCGTCGGCGAGGGCGGCCTTGGTGTAGGCCCTGGTGGGGTGGTCGAGCAGGGTGTCGAGGACGTGCAGGACGGCGTGGTCGCCGAACAGCTGCACGAGGGTGGACGGGACGTGTTCTTGGACCACTGGGTCGTCGGGTGCGTCCGCGGGCATGCTGCAGGGTGGGGCAGCCACCCCCTTAATGCTGACGGTGGCCGGTGCGGTTAAATGTGGGCGTCCCGTGTGTGGGTGCATGGAGGGGCACGAGGAGGAGCTGGCGGTCCAGATCCTGTCGCGGCTGGTGCGGAACCGGCGGATCGGGCACAAGTACCTGAACACGCACGCGGCGCTGTCGAAGGTGGCGCGGGACGAGTGGGACGTGGCGAAGGACGTGCTGGAGCAGCTGGTCCGGGACGGGGTGCTGCAGGAGTGGAAGCACGGCGAGTGCGTGTCCATCCGGGAGGACGCCGTGGACCAGGTGGCGGCGCTGCTGGAGGACGAGGTGCCGGACTACTTCATCGACCACTACCTGCACCAGCACGGGTGACGGTGCGGCGGTACCGGTTTGAAGGTTCGGGCAGCGACCTGCCGCATGGCGGACCGGCTGCACGCGTTGATACGGGAGGAGGAGCGGCACTGCCGGCAGAACTTCCTGCCGTACATGGTCGAGTACGGACCGGACGCGTTCGACGGGCGCCGGCTGGTGGACGAGTCGGAGCGGGCCCGGCACTATCACAGCAACCACGCCGGCGTCTACCCGCTGCCCGTGTTCGACGTCACCGAGACTGACAGCACGGTCTACCGCGTCGTCGAGGAGGGCCGGTACGATCTCGCGGTCGAGCTGCGCGGGACGTTCACCGTGGCCGGTCGAGACGGGTACGCCGACGCGGCCCGACTGCTCGCGACGCGGTGGGCGCACGAGGCTGCCGGGCTGTGGGAGCAGTACGGCGCGGAGCCGCGGCACTGCGTCCAGCCCGCCTGAAGGTTTAAGTCCGGTGCGTGTGAACGGGGAGGCATGAGTGTGCTCGTGCTGGGCGGCCGCGGCTTCGTCGGCGAGGCTGTGTGCGCCGCGCTGGACGACCCGGTGACCGGTGACCCGGGCGACGGCGGCGACGACCACGTGCAGGTGGACGTGACCGACCGCGGGCAGGTGGACGCCGCGCTCGCTGCCGTGGCGCCGGACGCGGTGGTGAACCTCGTGGGGCTGACGCCGGTGCGGGACCCGCGTGGGACGACGTACGAGGCGGTACACGTGGACGGCGCCCGCACCGTCGCGACAGCGTGCGCTGACGCCGGCGTGGACCGGCTGGTGCACATGTCCGCGCTGGGCGCTGCCCCGGATGCGTCGACCGCGTACCTGTCGACGAAGGGGCGCGGTGAGGCCGCGGTGCTGGATGCCGACATCGATGCGACCGTGGTGCGGCCGTCGCTCATCGTGGACGACGGCAACCCGTTCGTCCACGCCTGCCGCCGCCTCGCGCCGACACGGATGTTCCCGGACCTCCGGGCGCAGGTGCAGCCGGTCTACCGGGGCGACGTGGCGGCGCTGTTCGACGTGGCGGTGGCCGGCGGGATCGACGAGCGGCGGGTGGACGTGGGCGGCCCGGCGGCGATGTCGTGGTTCGGGTTCGCTCGGCGGCTGTACCGGGCGGAGGGCTGCCGCTGTGTGCCGGTCCCTGTGTCGGTGTTCCTGTCGCTGGGGCTGCGGGCGGCCGAGCATCTGCCGCTGCCGGTGGGCCGCGACCAGGCCACGTACCTGTCCATCGACAACGTGGCTGATGAGAACGATGCGGCACGGTACGCGGCGTTGACCAGCATGGACGATTGGCTGGTGGAAGAGAAAGAAAAGGGGAAAGGGTGAACCCGGTCTACATGGCTTCGTCGTACGCCCAGTACAGGACGTAGAGGCCGGCGAGGCCGACCACCACGTAGACAAGGTTCTGGAGAACTGGGATCGATCCGAGCACGAGTGCCACGAGATCGATCGGACCCCCGGCGACGAGGCCGCCGAGACCGTAGAGCCCCCAGTTCAGGGCGCCGATCACGACGAGCGCGATGGCAGCCCAGTCTACTTGCGTGAATTCGCCCATAGAGATCACCAAGAGCCGGGTCTGTGACCCGGCACCCCATCATAGCCGCCTCCGCCTTATAAATGTTTGCGGGGGGATTACATGAAGGTGCGGCTGGCTTCCTCCTCGCGCTCCTCTGGGGTCGTGGCGGGCTCCTGCTGGTCGAACAGGTCGTCGTAGATGGTGGTGCCTGCCTCCTCGTCCGTATCGTGGTGGAGGTCGACCGTCTCCGTGTTCGGGTTGGTGAGGAGCGCGGTGGCGAACCGGGCGGGCAGCGTGTACCGCCGGCCGCCGCGGTCGACCTGTACCTGCCGTGGGACGGCCTCGGCGGTGACGGCGGCATCGTCACCCAGCTGTCCACGGTCGATGAGCCGGCCGCGCTCCGACGGGGCGATGGTGTCCACGTAGATGTTCTGTGGCTGGTCGCCGGCGGCGAGCAGAGTGTCGAGGAGGGAGACGTCGTCAAGCCGGTCGGGCGTCGCGGCCGCGCCGGCACCGTGGAGCTCCGGGTGGACGTGGGTCGGCAGGTCACGGTGCCGGTGGTATTCCAGCTCCAGCGACTGCCGCTGCGCGTCGCGGTGGATAAGGTACCGGTCCTCGCCATCGTCGGCGACCCGGGTCGTCATGAGGATGCGCTCCAGCTCGGTGCGGATGCCGTCCTGGTTGTGCTCCCGGATATGTTCCCGGGCCTGCGCCCGGGACTCCTCGTCGATCTCCTCGGCGGGGAGGCGCCCGCCCGTCTTCTGCTGGAACTGCTGCTGGATGAACCGGTCGGCGTACTGGTCGAGCTGGTGGTCCATCGCGTGGTCGGTGATGGCGGCGACATCGTCCGCCCTCGGCACCGTCACCGTGACGGCGCGGTAGTCGGCCGTGTCGCCCTGCGGTGGGGACGTTCTGACCGGCGGTACGTCGTGGTCCACCATGGTGACGATATGGTCGTCGATAGGATGCGCCCGGAAGTACGTGTTCTGCCGCGGGAACTGCGTCCGGGGGTCGAACGCGGTCCGTCCCTCGTCGGACATCTCCGCCGCAAGGTCCGCGCCCGACAGGATGCCGGCGAGCATACCGAGGGAGCCGCCGGTCCGGTATTCCGCGCCGTCGACGGTGAGGTCGGCGATCGGCCGCAGCGACGGGCCACCCTCCGCGTCGGGCGCCTGCGCGTCCCGCAGCGTCACGGCGTCGACGACGGGCGCGTCGTGCGCTGCGTCGCCGTACAGCGCCAGCACGTCGTCCGTGGCCGTGTAGTCATCTGGAAGCGCGTCGTCCTGGTCGTGCCGGACGAGCTCGTAGGCCGTGGCGAGCCGCTCCGCGCTCTCCCGGTTCGACGGGTAGCCGACCCAGTCGCCGTCCCGGCTGCCGCCGACGAACGCGACGTACGTCTTCGGGTCACCCTGCAACTGGAGCCCCGCGAACGCGTCGATGTCGTGGCCGCCACCGTCCGGCACCTCCATGATATCACTCGAGTGTGGCAACGGACCCGACTCTTTAATACGCTTCCCTACCGCTCTGTCAGCGCGCTTCGGACGGTGCGTGGATTGCTACGGCTGGTGGCATAGTAGTCGTCCACGTCCGACCAGAAGGCGCGCAGCCAGTCCGGAAGCGGGTAACTGAGATCGCCGTCCGCTGCGAGTCGGGCCTCGGCGCGGAGGTCGTGGTAGAAGTCGTCCACCAGCATCCGCTCCACGGTGCTGCGGTCGTGCTCCTGCAGGTAGGCCTCCACGTATCCTTGGAGGAACGCCCGCATCTCGGATGATTCGAGGTGTGCGCCGATCGAGTCCGCGGAGATGCGGGAGCCGGGCTGCTCCATCCACAGCGTCCGGAACAGACCGTACATCCCGTCCTGCGACAGCCGGTAGTAGGTGGCGCCCTCCTCGCGCTCCTTCTCCAGGACGCCGAGCCGGTGGAGACCGGACAGCAGCTGCTCGACGCGGTCGTCAGGGATGTCGTGCTGCCGCGACAGCTTCATCGCGGTCGCGCCGCTGGCCTCGACGTGCAGGTACCGGAGCAGCCGGTACGCGGCCGTCGACCGAAGCGCGTCGTCCCGGGGCATACCCGTCTATTGGTTGCCGCGCCTTAAAACGTGTCAGGGCTCGGCGCCAGCCCAGACGAGGTGGAAGTATGACATGAACGACCGCGCGGCCTGCGCGTCCTCGATCATGATGACGAGCGGGTCATCGATCCAGAAGATGATGCCGACGGTCTCGCCGTAGACGGAGATGGAGACCTTCGAGGCGTGGCCCTCCGGCAGGAACCGGGTCTCGATGGGCGGGTGGTCTCCGACCTGTCCTCTCATCTGGTCCTCAAACACGCCCTTGATCTTCACGCCCTGCTCCTGCCGCCGTTCCGTCCACGACGGCAGGAAGTACTCCAGCACCTCCTCGGCCTCGACCGGCGACCCGATGAGATGGATGGTGTCGTCGGCCTGCCGGAGCTGGTCGTTGAACAGCTGCTTGATGCCGTCCTTCCCCTCCAGCACTCGCACCTCCCGTTCCGCGGTATCGGCCTCGAACTGCGCCACCAGCTGCGGCAGCACGGCCGCCACCCGCTCGTCCAGCTCGTTGAGCTCCTCCCGCTCCTCCTGCACCAGCTCCCGCAGCCGCTCCGGCTGCACCGGCTTGTACACCCGCTTGTTCTCCTTGTCCACGTAGCTCGCCAGCCCCTGCTCGGTCAGCGCGTTCACCACATCGTACGTGTGCCGCCGCCCCAGCCCGGCGCGCGTCGCCAGCTTGGACGCGGTGCCCGGCCCCTTCCGCAGCATCGTCAGGTACACCTCGGCCTCGGCGTCCGACAGCCCCAGCGCCGTCAGGACATCCACCACGTCCCCGCGATCCTCCATGTCCACGGGTTTGGCGCGCGGCGTTTAAACCGGTGTGTGGTGCACCCGCCACACCAGACACGTTGACCTTCCCTGCCGCCGCATCCCTGCACGGACCCCCATGCCCGGCGAAGGACTCGGCCGGCACCTCGACGACCCCGCACAAACCCCGTACGGACCCTCCGACCCGGACGACGCGTACGACGTGGCCGCGGTCGGCGACCTCATCGTCGACCGCCGCGTCCCGCTCGACGCCGTCCCGGACGACGTCCACGACGGCTGGCGCGACGCGGACTGGTACCCCTGCCCCGGCGAGAGCATGGTCGTGGACGACATCCCCGCGGCCGTCGACGACTACGTGGACGCGACCGCACCCGGCGGCAAGGGCCCCAACCAGGCGACCGCGGCAGCCCGCGCCGGCGCCGACACCGCCCTGCTCGGTGAGGCCGGCGGCCACGAGGCCGTTGACGCGCTGGCGGACGATGGCATCGCCACGGACTACCTGTCCGGAGACGGCGACCCCGGCGCCGCGTACCTGCTCGTGGACGAGGACGGCGACAACCGCATCCCGTGCGTCCTCGCGGACGGCAACGGCCCGGACCGCGTGGCGCGGTACGACGACGTGCTCCGGTCCGCCGATGTCGCGCTCCTCACCAACGGCGAGCCCGACCCCGTCGTCACGGCCGCGCTCGACGCGCTGGACGGCAGCGGTACGACCGTGGTCTACGACCCGTCCCCCATCGACGGCGCCGCCGCGCACCTCGACCACAGGGTGATCGACATCGCCACGCCGAACGAGCACGAGTACGCCGCGCTGGCGGACGAGCTGGACGCGTTCGACGGTACCGTCATCGAGACCCGGGCCGACGGCGCGGTCGTTGACGACACGGTGCATGTCCGCAGCCCGGATGTCGACCCGGTCGACACGACCGCGGCGGGGGACACGTTCAACGGCTACCTCGCCGCCGCCATCGCGGACGGGGCGGACCTGTACCGCGCTGCGGCGGACGCGGTGCACGCGGCGTCGCTGTCCGTCACGCGGGCGGGCGCCCGGCCGGCCATCCCGTCGCACGGTGCGGTGGCGGCCTTCCACGACGACTACGCGTAGTCGTCGAGCGTCGCCACCCGGTACTGGGGCAGCTCCGCGGTCAGCGCCGCGGCGTGGTCGTGCGCCGCATCGGCGTCACCGAACGTGCCGTGCGTCGTGGGGCTGCCGCGGTCCGGCTCCCGGTAGACCACCCGATACCGGTCGGACGCGAGCTGTGCAGCGCCGCTGTCGAACCCGTCGACCACGGCGATGCCGTAGCCGTTGCCGTGTTCCCACCGCCCGTCATCCACCCGTTCCCACTGGTCGTCGGTCATGCAATGGCGTGCTGGAGGAACCTTCAAGTAGTTCACCGTCCCCGCAGAACATATCTAATCCATGTATGTTCGATGCCGGTATGATGCCTCATGTATGTGCTTCGACGGCATCCTCGATGCGGGCGCTGAACCGGTCGCGGAGCCGGTCCCGCGCATCCGGGGTGGCGGCCTCGACGGTGAGCCGGACCTTGGGTGAGGTGTTGGATGCGCGCACCAGCACCCAGCCGTCGTCCAGGTCGACGCGGACGCCGTCGGTGGTGTCCACCCGGTCGAACTCGGTGGTGAACGCGTCCTGCAGCGCCTCGACGACGGCGAACTTGTCCTCGTCCGGCACCGCGAACGCGGTGCGGTCCCGGTGGTAGGTCGGCAGGGCGTCGACGGCAGCTGAAAGCGGCCGGTCGAGCCGGGAGACGGCTTCCACGATGCCGAGCGCGGCGGCGAGGGCATCGTCCACCGGGCTGATGTGGGGCAGGCTCATGTGGCGCGAGGTCTCCACCGCGAGGCAGCCTTGCTGCTCCTGCAGGGCGCGGACCATGTAGCTGTGGCCGACCCGGACGCGCGCTACGGTCCGGTCGGAGCGGCCGGCGATGTCCTCGAGCAGCCGGCTGCATTCGACGTTGGCGATGACCGGGCCGGATGCGTCCGGCAGGATGTGCTGGAGCACGACGGCGGCGGCCTGCTCCGCGGAGAGCAGCCGCCCGGTGTCGTCCACGACGGCGACGCGGTCGGCATCCCCGTCGAAGCCGACGCCGCAGTCCAGTTTCCGGTCGACCACGGCATCCTGGAGCGCGGTGAGTGTCTCGGCGGTGACATCGGAGTCCCGGTTGGGGAACGTGCCGTCGGGCTCGGCGAACAGCGGGGTCGTGTCCGCTCCCGCCTCTTGGAGAATGCGGGGGGCGGCGATGCTGGCCGCGCCGTTGCCGCAGTCGACGGCGACGGAGACGGGTGCGAGGTCGACGCTGCCGACGAGCGCGGTGCGGTACGCGTCCAGCACGTCCGCCTCGTGCACCGCCCCGTCGCCGGATGCGGATACGCCGCGCTGGAACAGGTCGTCGATCGCTGCGTTCTCCTCGGCGACGAGGCCGGCGCCGGACGGGTCGGCGAACTTGACGCCGTTCCAGTCCGGGGCGAGGTGGGAGGCGGTGATGTACGCGCTCGGCACCTGCCGGTCGCGGCTGGCGTGGAGGGCGACGCCGTACGGGACGAGGCCGACCCGTGTCACGTCCGCGCCGGCGGCTGCGGCGCCCCTGGCGAACGCGTCGGCGAGTGCGGGGCTTGAGGTGCGGGCGTCGCGGCCGAGCAGGACCGCGTCCTGACCCAGTTCCCGGTGGAACCATGTGGCGGCGGCCTGCCCGATGCGGTGCATGATGTCCTCGTCCAGGTCGTCACCGACCCGGCCACGGACGTCGTAGGCGCGGAACAGGTCTGCCATGGCTGCGGCTGTGGGCGCAGCGTTTTTATCGGTGCGGCCCGGGTCATGTTTATGAAGCTGGACGGGGCGGTGGGGTGACATGACCGTCACGGGCACGCTGCTGGAGAACCGGGTGCGGGTGTGGGAGGACTGGGAGCCGGTGTTCGAGGAGCTGTTCTACGGGAAGGAGTTCGACGACCACCTGGAGCTGTCGCTGGTGGAGGCGATGCACCTCGTGGACCGGGACGAGCTCGAGGTCGAGGAGGAGGACCAACTGCTGCCGAGTGAGGAGCTGTTTGAGCGGTGCACTGAGGTGGACGAGGAGTTCCCGCAGAAGTACGTGGTGTACGGCGACCTGCGGGACCGGGGCTATATCCTGAAGTCCGGGTTCAAGTACGGGGCGCATTTCCGGGTGTACCCGCGCGGCGTCAACCCGTACAAGGAGGGACCGAAGGATCAGAGCGAGCACACGCAGTGGGTGGTGCACGCGGTGCCGGAGAACCACCAGTTCACGTACCAGGAGATCTCCCGGGCGGTGCGGCTGGCGCAGAACATCCGGGCGACGATGCTGTGGGGCGTGGTGGACTCGGAGAACGAGGTCACCTACTACAAGGTTGACCGGGTCACGCCCTAGTCCTCGACCCGGACCTGCAGGAAGTCGGCGCCGCTGAACAGTTCGAAGACGATGTCGTACGTGAGACCGTACCGGCTCTGGACGTGTGCGCGCACCGTGCCGGTGCCGACGTAGTCGCCGAGCCGGTCCGCGGCCGTGCTGCCGGTGCCGACGGCGGTGTTGTTCCGGTGGTTGACGCGGACGCCGAGCCGGGCGTCGAGCGGTTCATCGTGCACCTTGCTGTGGTAGGAGACGAGGAGGGCGGACGTGTTGAGGTAGCTGTGGTCGCCGCGCTGCTGGACCGCGTACCGCAGTTCGCCGGCGGTCCGGGCCCGGCTGCTGACGCGGACGGCGTCGAGCGTCCCGTTGAACGGACGTTCGCAGCCGCTGCACTCCTGCCAGCCGAGGGTCATGGTACCGGTGTCCGGCGTCAGGTTGGCGTCCTGCGGTGTGGATGCCACCTGCTGGCCGTCGATGTAGAGGCGGACGGTGTCGCCGTCGCCGGTGGCGGCGACGTGGTGCCACGTGCCCGTCGACAGGCTGCCGCCGGTGACGGTGTCGATGGTGTCGTCGCCGTACGCGAGTCCGATGCCGCTGCTGGCCTGGAACAGCGTGTAGCCGTCGACGGTGTCGTCGTAGTCGTCCGGGTCGGCGTCCACCAGCGCCTGTTCACCGGTCTCGTTGGGTCGCATCCATGCGGAGACGGTGAACGCCTCGGACACGTTCAGGGCGCGGGTCATGGGGACGGTGATGCGGTCGTCGCTCCCGTCGAACGCGAGGGCGGTGCCGTGGATGCCCGGCGTCCATGCAGGGTCGCTCGACTCGGCCGCGTCGGTGCTGCCCAGGGTGCCGTTCGCCCGGTAGGCGGAGGCGTCGCCGATCTGCTGTCCTGTTCCCTCGTCCATCCGCCAGTAGCCGCGCAGCGCGTCCGGCGGCGTGTATGGCTGGTCGATGGCGCGGATGCAGGCCCGGACGCGCTCGTTCTCCAGCATGTAGCAGTCGGTCCCGTTGACCCGGGTGCGCCGGACGGTGACATCTGCGTTGGCGCTGATGCGGAGCGGGCCGATGCGGCGGCTGCTGTGGGAAGATATGATGCCGGAGTCGGTGTCGATTTCGTAGTAGAGTTCGCGCGGGTCGGTGCTGAAGCCGATGCGGCCGCGGGAGAACGAGAGCGTGAGCGTCCGGGTGCTGAACCGGCCTTCCTCGGCGACGGAGCGGATGGCTCCGTGGATGTCGGTGAGCAGCCGCTGGCTGTTCTCGATGGCGGCGGTCTCCTGGACGCGTTCGACAGTGGGGACGCCGACGGTGACGGCGGTCCCGATGCCGACGAGCACGACGCCGGTGAACAGGACCGCGGTCACGAGCGGTGAGACACCTGTCCGCATCGTGACCACCTAGTAGGCGTCCGTGCCGGTCGGCAGGATGAACGTCCCGCTGCTATGGTCAACCTGGCCGTTGAAGTTGAAGTTCGCGCCGTTCGCGATCTCGTTGTTCCCGACGCTGTTGGCGGAGACGGCCACGTTATCCGAGTTGATGGTGAGTGCGTTGCCGGTGTTGACGGACAGTGTGTCGCCGGAGTTCGCGAGGCCACTGCCGGCGTGTTCGCTGCCGTGGCTTTCTTCTTCGAAGGCGGAGGCGTCGTTCCCGTCGAGCTGGTCGGCGTTTAGACCGGAGCCGCTGCCTTCCTGCACGTTCAGCGTCCCGCTGCTGTACCCGATCTGGGTCCCGGCGATACTGGAGTCGATGGCCGACGGATCGACGTAGCTGCCCGACCCGATGGTGATGGCGTTCGAGATGTTGCCGTCCCGCAGCGGGTTCTGCAGGTCCAGCGCCCGTACGTTGTCGATATCGTATCCGTTCATGTCCAGCGTCGCGTCAGCCGGCCCAAGGTCGTTCACGGTGATATCCGACTGGCTGATACCGAGGTCGCCCCATCCCATCGATCCGGACTGCACGTTGAGCGTATCTCCACTGTTCGAGAGGAACGTCCCGGCGTGTTCGCTGCCGTGGCTCTCTTCCTCGAAGGCGGAGGCGTCGTTGCCGTCAAGCCGGTCTGCGTTCAGCCCGGACCCGCTTCCCTCCTGCACGTCCAGACTGCCGCTACCGAGAGACAGCTGGTTACCGGCCACGCTGCTGTCCAGCTCGCCGCCGGACGCAGTCACGGCGTTCGACGCAAGCTCACCGCTGCCGATTCCGCCGGACGCCACCGCGTACTGGCTGCTGCTGATGGTCAGTGCGTTGCCGGGAGTATCGAGGTCGACGCCGTCGACCGTGCCGCCGACGTTGACGTTGCTGCCAAAGTAGGCGTCCTGCCACCGTCGCGACGCGGATCCTACGTCGAAGGCGTTATCGAACTCCTCTGGCGGGAGCAGCGATCCATTCACGTTCAGGTTCTGCACGTCAGCCGTCGTGAGGTTCCCGATGACGCTGAGGTCGCCGCCCACGGTGACGTTCCCGTCGAACGTCCAGTACCCGGTGACGAGTTCGTCCTGTCCCTTCCGCGGCACCACGCCGGTGTCGATGGTGACCGCGTCGCCGGACACGGTGATACCGGTGCCGGCGTTCACCTGGAGTGCGTCACTGCTGATACCGAGGCCGCTCCCGTCGTTGATGGAGAGCGTGTCGCCGGAGTTCGCGAGGCCGCTGCCGGCGTGTTCGCTGCCGTGGCTTTCCTCCTCGAAGAAGGATGCCTCGTTGCCATCCAAGGTGTCGGAGTTGTTGGCGTACGGGGCGAAGATGCTGCCGTCACCGGACAGCACGATCTTGTCGCCGGAGGTGTACAGGCTCTGGAACTCGTTCGTGTCGGATGTATCGACCGTCACGCACTGCGGCGTCCCGGTCGTCGTGTTCGCCACCACTTGGCCCGGCCCGCAGCTCCCGGTGCCGGCCGCACCGAGGTTTCCGCGTGCCACGGACGCGCTCGATGCACCGGTCCCTCCATCAGCGACCGCGACATCACCGGTTAAGGCCTCCGGATTGACGCTTCCGGCCGTGGACACGGTCAGCGCGTCCGAGATGTTGCCGTCGGCGAGCGCGTTCTGGATGTCGAGTGCGCCGACATCATCGATTGTGTTGCCCTGCATGTCAAGGGTACCGGTCATCGTGTCACCGGATTCGTTGACCCACGCGTCAGTGACTGCTGCGCTCTCGCAGTCGCCGTTCTCATCGATGTAGTTGTCGTCCGCGCACTTCAAGTTATCCACGGGGTC
>CAZAFX010000002.1:0-2825 GCA_964484895.1 uncultured archaeon
ATCACCCAGCAGGTGGTAGAACGCGCCGCGCTCGTTCAGCCCGAGACGGTCGCCCCGATGCAGGTAGAGCACGGAGCCGAGGTTGACGACCAGGCCGACGCCGGCCACTGCAAGCGTCGGGACGACATCGATGGTGACCGGTGCAAGCAGGCGCCGGTACGCCTCCCACAGGATCCACCCGGCCATCGGGATGAGCAGGATCCCGTTCAGGACCGCGGATACCACCTCCAGTCGGTGCAGCCCGAACGTCCACTCGTCACCGGCATCCACCTGCTCGGCGGCGAACGCCGCGACGTACGCGGTGAGGTAGGCGGCAGCGTCGAACAGCATATGGACCGCGTCGCCCAGCAGGGCGACCGACCCGAACGCGACGCCCCCCGCCAGCTCCAGGACGAACCCGGCCAGGTTGACCACGGCCACCACCCCCAGCGACCGCCTGCTGGCGGCGCCCCCGTGCCCGTGCTGCTCGTGCGCATGGCTGTCCAGCGCCATGCCCGCCGCTGGGGCGACCGCACATAAATGCCTGCCGCCCCGCCCGTTAAAAAGCATGGACGCGGAGCATGGTGTGCAGGGACCCGTAGCTCAGGCGGTAAGAGCGCCGTCCTTATACGGACGCCGCTCCCATATCTTGGCGTGGAGCGGCGCCTCCCTGAGCGAGGCGGAGGGCGGGGGTTCGAGTCCCCCCGGGTCCATCCCGGCCGGCCACGTCATAAATCGCGGTGAATCCAGTACCGCTCGACCTTGTCGCCGTCCAGCCAGTGGACGGTGGTGGCGGCGTCAACCTTGATGACGCGGTCGTCGTCCTTGAACGTGGTGTTGTGCAGGTGGAGCTCGTGCTCCTCCCCCGCATCAGTCATGACCATGACCTCGCCGTGCTTCTTGACCGCCGACTTGAGACGTTCGTACATGATGGGGATGACCAGCAGCCAGGTATAAAAACGTGCTCATAATGTCGTTATACATGGCTGACTGCCTGTTTTGCCGCATCTCGGCCGGTGAGATGGACTCATACGCGGTGTACGAGTCCGGGGACGCGTACGCGTTCCTCGATGTCAACCCGGTCAGCCGCGGGCACACGCTGGTGGTGCCGAAGACGCATGCGGCGACGCTGCCCGCGCTGGACGACGCTGCGGCGCAGGGCCTGTTCACTGCCGTGAAGCAGGTCGTGGATGTGGTGGACGCGGAGCTGCAGCCGGCCGGCATCAACGTGCTCCAGAACAACGGGGCGGCGGCCGGGCAGGAGATCGACCATGTGCACGTGCATGTCGTGCCGCGGTACGGCGCGGATGACGGTATCCGGCTGTCGTTCGACCAGGGTGAGCTTGAGGAGGACGAGGCTGCGGCGCTGGCGCGGCGGCTGCAGCAGTGAGCTTTTAAGCGTGGGGCGCGGCAGTGGAGGCATGGACCTGTTCACGGTCGGTGACTTCCACCAGAACGATGCGCTGAAGGACGGGTGCATCGACCACGTCGCGGCGGCGGACTACGACCTCGTGTTGCTGGTGGGCGACTACGAGGACGCCGGCTACTACGAGGAGCTGGTGGCGGGGCTCGACACGCCGTTCATCGCGCTGACCGGGAACTGGGATTTCGGGTTCGAGCCGCCGGAGAACGAGGAGTACGAGAAGCTGTACAACTATATCCAGGCCGACCTGTTCGGCTACCGCATCGTCATGCTCGGCGCCGTCTACCCGGACAACTTCCAGGAGGAGACGGTCTCGTTCCTCCGGGAGGTCGACCAAGAGAAGCGAATCATCGCCTCCCACTACCCGCCGCACATGCTCGGCGACCTCGCCCGGACCGGGACGCGCGCCGGCTTCCCCGAGTTCCGCGACCTCATCATGCAGGCGAAGCCGGCGCTCTGGACCTGCGGCCACATCCACGAGGACTTCGGCCGGTTCTCCCTCATGCAGACCACCGTCCTCAACGCGTCCGCGCAGGAAAGCGGCAAGGGCTGGGCCGTCACCATGGACGACGACGGCATCGCCGAGACGTCGGAAGTCGTGCTGGTCGACGACGCGTGACCGGTTCAGAGGAACGGGATGAGGCTGAGCGTCGTCTCCGGATCAGTCCGGTCGACCAGCGTCATGAACAGGAAGCCCAGGATGAACGTCAGCGTGGCGAAGTCCGAATACCCGTGGCCGTGACTGGACGGCACCACCTCGCGGAACACAACGGCCAGCATCGCGCCGGCCGCGAACCCGGCGGCCAGGGGGAAGATCTCCGTGACGACAGACACCAGCACGAACCCGACGACGGCGGCGACCGGCTCCGGTGCACCGCCCGACAGCGCGGTGTAGAACAGGTTGCGCCAGTTCGACAGGCCCGCCTTGCTTGCCGGCACTGCGACCGAGAACCCGTCCGGGATATTGTGCAGGCCGATAGCGACCCCCAGCGCGACGCCGACCGACTCCAGCCCGGAGCCGAACGCGATGCCGATCGCCAGCCCTTCCGGGAAGTTGTGGATGGTGATGGCGCCGCCGATCAGCAAGGCCTTCTGCTTCAGGTCACCGAGCTCCGAGTCGTCGCCGAACCGGAGGTGGACGTGGGGGATGAGGCGATTGGCCGCCAGCAGGAACCCGGCCCCGAGCAGCAGGCCGGCACCGACCTCCAGCAGCGTCCCACGCTCCAGCCCCGGGAGGATGAGCGTGAACACGGAGGCGCCGAACATCACGCCGGCGGCCGCCGCCATCGCGCCGTCGTACAGCCGGTGCGAGAACCGGTCCGTCACGAACACGGGAAGCGCACCGAGCCCCGTCGCGAACCCGGCGACACCGCTGACCGCCAGCACCTGCACCAGCGCATCCGAGACCATACCCCCATGCCTG
>CAZAFX010000002.1:2835-31366 GCA_964484895.1 uncultured archaeon
CCCGCGCTGTGGAGCTGCGGGCACATCCACGAGGACTTCGGCCGGTTCTCCCTCATGCAGACCGTCGTCCTCAACGCCGCCGCCAAGGAGACCGGGAAAGGCTGGGCCGTCGAGATGGGGGATGGCGGGGTTGAACAGGCCGACGAAGTGCAGCTCGTCGACCGGTGACGCCGCGCGGCGAACGCTTTTTAATGCTCTCTGCCACGGACACCTACAGGGGCTCGTAGTTCAGCCTGGCAGAACACCTCCTTGGCATGGAGGAGGCCCGGGGTTCAAATCCCCGCCGGTCCATTTCGTTCCCCGCATCTTCCGGTTCAGGGCAGCGGCGCCGGGTCGACCGGTCCGTCGGTCTCCGTGACGTTGATGAGGTCGACACGGGGGCGGCTGCAGAAGCCGCTGAGGATGGTGGTGTTGGCGGCAGCGATGCGCTGCTGCTGGACGGCACCGCCGGCGAACCGGTAGAACACCGCGACCGGGTGCGAGTTGGTGTTGCGGGCCTTCGCCGCGCAGACGCCGCCGCGGGCCGGCCCGGTGAAGTCCTCCACATCCCAGACCGTGACGCCGCCGCGCTCCTGCGGCTGGAGGACGAGGAAGGCGGTGCCGAGGAGGAACGCAGCCACGGTGGCGGCGGTGAGGAGGCGGCGCATGCACCGTGGTGGGGGCAGCCATGTTAAAGGTGTGGCGGCCGGGCAGGGGAACGTATTTGAACCGGGAGCGGGAACGTGGGTACATGCCGACGCTCGAGGAACTGCATGCGTTCGCCGTGGAGCGGGGGCGGGAGGCTGACCCGCGGAGCGAGGAGGCGCTCGACCGCGTCCTGGAGCAGCGCCGGGAGGCGTACGAGGACGCGGAGGGCGTCCGGCGGGCACGGTTCGACGAGGATCGGCTTGACAACCCGTACGACGACTCCAAGGTGCTGCACGGCGGTGACGCCAACGTTGACACGGTGGCGGTGGGGATCGACATGGGGACGCAGGAGCTGCTGCTGGTGGACCGTCTGAACGAGCGCGGTGCCGGCATCGACGGCGTCGTCGCGCACCACCCCGAGGGCCGGGCGCTGGCGCGGCTGGCGGGCGTGATGGAGCTGAACGTGGACACGCTGCACGATGCCGGCATCCCAGTCTCGCAGGCGGAGGGCGTCGTCAGGGAGGCGTTCGGGCGTGTGCGGCAGAAGATGCACGCCGTCAACCACCCACGGGTGCCGCAGGCCGCCGAGCGGCTTGACCTGCCGCTGATGACGCTGCACACCGTGACGGACAACTTCGCGTACCGGTTCACGAGGGACTACGTGACCGAGGCGGAGCCGCAGCTGCTGGCGGACCTGGTGGACGCCCTGCTGGATATCCCGGAGTACGGCTGGGCGCTGGAGCACGGCGTCGAGCCCGAGGTGTTCGCCGGACAGCCCGAGGCGCGGGCCGGGAAGATCGGGGTGCTCGGGTTCACCGGCGGGACAGACGTGGGAGCAGACCTGATCGAGACGATGGTGGACGCAGGGGTCGACACGCTGCTGGCGATGCACGCGACGCTGGAGGAGATCGAGGCGGCGACGGAGCACAGCATCAACGTCGTCTCCGCCGGCCACATGGCGGCGGACTCGCTCGGGATGAACCTGCTACTTGACGAGCTACAGGACGAGTTCTCAATCAATGTCGAGGCGCTATCCGGGTTCACCCGCGTTGAGCGGTGAACGCCTCTCAGTTGTCCTCGATGAGGTACCTGTCGGGGTTGTCGCCGAGGTCGATGAAGTTGTCGACGGCCTCGCGGAGTTCGCGGGCGGTCGACTTGCCGAACGCCATGGCCTCGACGCGGAGGCCCTGCGCCTGCAGGTGCTTGACGAGGGACTCGAAGTCGCCGTCACCGGTGACGAGGATGGCGGCGTCGATCTTGTCCGCCATGTTCACCGCGTCGATGGCGATGCCCATGTCCCAGTCGCCCTTCTTGGCGCCGCCGGCGTACTCCTTCAGTTCCTTTGTCTTGACCTCGAACCCGATCTTCCGGAGTGCCTCGAAGAACTTTGGTTCGTCCGGGGTGTCCGCCTGGATGGCGTACGCGATCGCCCGGGTCAGCTTCCGGTCGTGGACGGCCGCGTCAAGCAGGTTGGTGAAATTGACCTTCTTGTCGTACAGGTTTTTGGACGAGTAGTACAGGTTCTGTACATCTACGAATACCGCTACGCGTTGGTCCGTGTGTATATTCGCCATAGAGACCACTCATGATTGTGCTGCACCATACGTGCCAAGGATTTAAAAGGCAGGCGGTGGCCCGGAAGCCTTTAAATGCGTCCACCGCGCATCAGGGCGTGATGGCCCGGAAACGCATCCCGCTCGAGGCCGAGAGCGAGGACGATGCGGAGGATGCCGGCCCGTTCACCGCCGACACCGACGAGCTACGGGCGGAGATGGACAAGTCGCACATGCCCGAGGGCGGCGAGGATGCGGCCGTGCCACGGGACAGCAGCAGGCCGGCGCCCCGGAACCAAGAGCAGCGCACCGCATCCGGCGGCGACCGTACGGCGGACCGGGATGCGGATGCCGGCCGCGGCCGGCGGGAAGGCCGGGCGTACATCGAGCAGCAGGCGGTCACGATGCTCGTGGACAAGCTGCGGGAGAAAGGTGTGTCGGACGCGTTCATCGAGGACAACATGGACACAATCCGGGAGAAGGCGCGGGAGCGGCTGTACGGTCAGGACCGTCGGTAGGAGACGTGGCCGCACTCGGTGCAGACGCGGGCATGCACGTCGTCGCCGTCCAGATCCGGGTTGTGCTCCCTGATCTTCGCCTCCCTGTCGTCATCAATCTCCTGCTTCTCCGTCTCCCCGCCGCAGAGGGCGCATCCCTCGTCCGTCATACGGCCGTGTGCGGGCGCCGGCTATTTATGGGTATCGGCGTGTCGGTACCGTTAAAAGCCGGGGGCGTCCATGCCGGCGTATGAAGCGGGTGGAGGTCACCGTTCCAGCGGACCAGCAGGACGCGGTGGCGGAGGAAATCGAGGCGTTCACGGACGACGCGGCCACGTCCGAGGTGGAGAAGGATGACCGTGCGTTCCGGCAGTTCGAGTTCGCACTGGAGTCCGGCGACATCGATGAGCTGACGGAGAACCTGAAGGGTATCACCGACCTGGAGACGGGCGACCTGACCATCGAGGTGCTGGAGGAGACGGCCCGCATCGAGAAGGGGAAACGGCGGGAGGGTGGCGACTCCAGCCTGTCCATCCAGGAGATGTACGCGAAGGCGTTCGAGTACGCGGCGTCCGGACGGGCGACGTGGGCGCTCATCGCGCTGGGCGCCGGTATCGCGGTGTTCGGGGCGGCGACGGAGAACGTGATGGTCGTCATCGGGTCGATGGTCATCACGCCGATGCTCGGACCGTTCATCGCGGCGTCGTTCGGCCTTGTCATCGGCGACCAGCAGCTTATCCAGGACAGCATATACTACGGCCTGTTCAGCATCGCGCTCGCTATCCTTGCCGGGTTCATCATCGCGCTGGCCATCCCCGTGCAGTCGAACCCGCTTATAGAGCTCATCGCGCACCCCGGGTTCGCCACCATCCCGCTGTCCCTGTTCGTCGGGGCGGCGGCCGCGCTGACTTTCACGACCGAGATGCGGGAGTCGCTGGCCGGAGTGGCGGTGGCAATCGCGCTGGTGCCGCCGGCAGCGGTCGTCGGCATCGCGCTGTCGCTGGCGGATATCGCGCTGCTGGTGGATGTGCTGCTCGTGCTGGTGACAAATGTAATCTCACTGATCCTTGCCGGGTCGCTGACGTTCAAGGCGTTCGGTATCACGCCGTCCACCTACCACCGGCAGCAGGTGTCCGAGGCGCAGCTGCGGAAGGCGCTCATCATCTCCATCGCATCCATCACGGTCATCGGCGGCGCCGTGGCGTTCATCTCGTACAACGACCTGCAGAACACGTACCTCGAATCAGATGTCGAGCAACTGGTGGAGGCCCAGTTCAGTGACCGGGTGCTTGACAGCGAGGTCGTGGTGACAGGGAACCGGGTATCCGTTGATCTGGCCGTCGTCAACCCCCGGATGGATGCTGACGCGTTCGAGGCACAGATCCGGGAGATCACGGACCGCGAGGTAACTGTTAAATTACTGGCGATACAAGGGGCGGTATCCGATGAGTGATGGAGCGGGGAAGCGGAAGAACCCGGAGCAAATCGAGGAGGAACTCGAAGAGGTCGAAAAGAAGCTGAACGATCTTCTCGGCGCCGACAACCGTGAAAAAGAAGAGAGCGACACGCCTTCGTGATACCATGGTCAACTTCGAGACGGTGAAGAGCGAGCAGATTGCCTTTGGGGACGACGAGTTCATCGAGATCGCCAAGAAGCGTGCCATCGGCGAGGAGGGCGAGGACGAGTTCATCTCGCTCTCCCGCGGATACTACGACGGCGACGACCAGCGGTACAAGACCAACTTCTCCATCCCCATCGACGACGACGTCATCACGTTCCTGACAGAGCAACTCCCGGCGATGCTCGACAGCGCGACGGGCGCACCGCGCGGCGATGACGGCTGAACGCGGTCAGGACGAGTACTTGCCCTTCCGCTGCCGATCCCGCTTCTGGTCGACGCGCTTCTCCCGCTCCTTCTTCACGACCGTCTCCAGGTTGTCCAGGCCCTCGTCGACCACGTCGAGAAGGGTCCAGCCATCCGCCTTGACCGAGGTCACGCCGTGCTTCCAGGACAGCTTGAACCGGAGCGAGTACTTGTGCCGGTTCCCCTCCTTCTCGTACTGCTTCACGTGGATGGCGAGCTCCTCCGGCCGCACCAGCAGCCGGCCGAGGCCACCCTGCAGCGCGGTCTCCACCTTGTCCATGACCGCCTGCTGTTCCTCCGGGACATCCGGCCCCGTCAGCTGGACCTGGATGCCCTCGACAGCCTGCTGCCCGGCGAGGTGCGTGATGACATCCTTCAGCGTCAGGATGCCTGCCGGCGCGTCGTCGTCCAGCACCACGATTTCACGGGTGCCGGCCTCCCGCATCTGCTGCACGGCCGCGGGCAGCGTCATGTCTCCCTCCTCGCGCAGCGTCCGCTCGACCTGCTCCCGGTCCTCCATCAGCTCCCGGACCGGGATGTCGGACAGGCTCTCCTTGTGCCCCTTGTAGTCGCCCTCCTGCATCTGCTCGCGGGGCACCATCGCCCGCAGCGTATCAAGGCTCGATATCATGCCGACACAACGTCCGTCGCCGTCAACCACCGGCAGCCGCGACACGTTCTCATCCATCATCCGGCGGCGCGCCGTCTCGAACGGCTCGTCGTCCCGCACCGTCACCAGTTCCGTGGTCATGAGGTCCGAGACGACAACGTTCTGCAGCTCCTCGGCGTCGTACGTGGGATAGACAAGCTCCCGCTCCCCGACCACGCCCTCCAGATGGTTGTGCTTGTCCAGCACTGCGAACTTCTTCCGGCCCGAGGCGATGCGCAGCGCGGACAGCTCCACGACGTTCTGGTCCTGCTCCACATCAGGCGGCGTGTGCACCAGCTTGTCGACCTTCGTCCGCCCCGGATCCGACCGGAGCTTCTCCATCAAGTCCCGGTAACCAAGCATCCCGACGAACTGCTTCCCGTCCACCACCGGCAGCGTCCGCAGCCGGTGCTCCTCGAAGACTGTGCGGGCCTTCGACAGCGGCTGCCCGATGTTCACCGTCGCCGGTTCCCCCTCCAGCACGTCACCGGCCGTCAGGTCGCGCGCAGACGCCATTCGTGGTGCACCGCACACCTGTTCCGCGGACACGCTTTTAAACCGTACGGTCCGGGCAACGCTTTTATGCCCGGCCGCCACACCGTGCGGTATGGACTGCAAGCGATGCTTCACCACGTCCGGCATCGACCAAGCGTTCGTCGAGGAACGGGTGCGCGAGGTGGTAGAGAAGCTTGACCACACGGAGGACATCTCCGTGACGGTCGTGGCGGTGGCGGACGCCGACGAGTGCGGCGCGGTGCTGGATGAGATCGATGTAGCCGACGAGGAGGCGTTCCTGCGGAACTGCGAGGACGCCGACACGTCCATCAGCTACCGGGCGGCCGACGAGGAGTTCGTCCTCATCAAGGCGGACAAGCCGTTCGTCCAGGAGAACGCCAGCGCGCTGCGTGGCCTGCTCGCCCACGAGATGATGCACACCGTCCAGCGGCGGCAGGGCATCGAGCAGGACATCGAGACCGTGGCCCGGTCCCACGAGGAGGAGGCCATCACCCGCCTCCGTGACCTCGGCATGGACGACCAGGAGATCGGCGGCTTCATCCGCACCGTCTTCCAGACCGCTATCTTCGCGCTGAAGGACCTGTACGCCAACACGGAACTCATCCAGCAGTCGTTCGTCGCCGACCTCGAGGAGTACTACCATCACATGCTCGGCATCGACGAGTTCTGCCCCGCTCCCGACTTCTACGGGGAGGAAGCAGAGCTGTACGAGGTGCAGGAGGCGATCGCCTTCGAGCTCGGGCTGCTCCCGGCCTGGCTCCCGTTCGAAGCCCTCAGCCGGCCGGAGGCCGACCGGCTCCGGCACCGCATCCAGGACTGCTACGAGCAAGATCTTCCCCAGGTCTCCTACCACATCCACGACATCCGCGACCTCTACCACGACCAGTACAACCAGCGCGACGAGTTCAAGAACCGGTTCTTCCAGGAGATCTTCACCAGCGCCAGCGACGTCATCGAGAAGAAAATCGCGCGCGTCGGCGACAACCTGAGCGACGGATGAACCGCCGCACCCCCGACCATGATGGGTCCAGGCGGATTTGAACCGCCGACCTTCGCCGTGTGAAGGCGACGTCCTGACCACTAGACCATGGACCCGTGCACGCGGAAGGGGGCGGCGAGGACTTTTAACTGTGACGTCCGCCGGTCGGTGGCGCGGCCGTCACCGGTGCAGCGGGTCGACATCGCCCAGGTACCGGTCCGCGTACGCCACCATATCCTCCACCACGACCCGGACGGCGGGCGGCAGGTCGCCGGCGACGAGACAGTGGTCGATGCCGTCATCGTAGACGCGGTATCCATGCAACCGACCGTCCGTGGCGCCGACGTAGCCCTGCGGGCAATCCGCATCCCGCAGCGCGCCCACCCACCGCTCCGCCCGGTCAGCGGGGACGCGCATGGCGTTGTACGTCTCGTCGCGGCCGCGCATCCGGTCGACCGGGTCGGGGACGGTGCGGAGGTGCAGGCGGTCGCCGGAGAGGTCCGTGGTCACGGCGAGGTGGAGTCCGTCGCTGCGGCCGTCGACCGGGCGGTCGTACCGGAGGCGGTGCCTGTGCTGCTGCATGGGAGCTCGGATGGTCACCTGTGCGAAGCCGGTCTCACGGCGCCGTGCGAGACACCGCCGTATCATACCATTCCGGCCGTTTCACATCGTGTTCAAGCGCCGTCCGGTAGCTGATGGATGCTCTGCCGGTCGTGAATACGAAGGAGCGGATGATGCCATCTGTACTGACCAGCAGCGTCCGTGCCGTGATGTCATCGGCCGCATCAACGGTCCGGTTCTGTACCCGGGTGACGCGGTACCGCCAGTGGGTCGTACCGTCATGGACCACCGTGCGGCCGTCCGCGAACGACATGGCGGGAACGAAGGTGCGTTGCGCGATGGGGCCGCCGTAGGAGAACCAGGAGAAGGCTTTCCGCAGCACGGTGTGGACGGTGCGACGCCGCCACTCCTGGATGACCGCCGGGAACCTCTCCTCCCCACGTGCGGGATGGCGGCGGTAGCGTGTCGTGCCGTTCGCGGTTTCACCACGGCTGTAGGCCGGTCCACCGCGGGTGGCGTAGATGGTTCCCGTCGAGGTTCTGACGAGCGCCTCGCCATCACGTCGGTCGATTGAGACAGACTGGTCGGCCCAGTCCGGAACGGTCCAGTTAATCCGGTAGCTATGTGCGGCAATCTCCCGTTCATGCGCTGCAAGGAGCTGCGTAAGGTTTGTCACACGGTCGCTATCGGCACCGGGCGGCGGGGTAACCTGTGTCCGACTCCCGCCCGTGACACCCGTGCAGCCAGCGGTCACCGCAGCCAGGAACAGGATGACCGGCGCCCACCGCGGGGACATACCGCCGTGTTGTGGCCGTTCGTTTAAAACCGGTGCGGATACGGCGACCCCCAGAGCGGGCCCGGCGGGATTCGAACCCGCGACCTAGCGGTCTTCCTCGGTGCCGCCACCAGCGGCAGGCGGTAGGAACCGCTCGCTCTGTCCGGGCTGAGCCACGGGCCCCGGTGACGTCGGCGGGCTCAACGTATAAAATCATACGGCGCGCATGCGGGGATATGCGCGTGATGCGGTGGGGGCTGCTCCTCGTCCTGGCCGGGATGCTGCCGGCCGTGGCGGCTGCCGCACCGCTCACCATCAACAGCCCGGCGGCGGAGACGTACACCGAGGACCCGGCGGTCTTCATCGACATCGAGACCGACGGGGACTACCGGCTGCGGAACTACACCGTTGTCGGCACCGACTGTGCCCGGCAGTTCTCCGGCGACCGGACCACGGCAACGAACTCCTGCACGCTGGAGGACGGCGACCACCGGCTGACCGCGGCGGCGACGCTGCACAACAAGACCGTCCAGGAACACGTCTCGTTCACCGTCGACACCACGCCGCCAGCGGTCACGGCGGAGGGACCCCCCGATGTCGTGCTCGGCAGCTTGCACCCGCAGATCGCGTTCACCGTGGACGACACGTCGGCGGTGGCCGACCTCACGGTAACGCTCGACGGCACGCCGCTGGAGAACGTGACAGCGGCGACCGGTCTGACCGCGGTGCGCCCAGGCAACCTCTCCGCCGGGAACCACACGGTGACCGTGAACGTGTCCGATGCACATGGCCACCGGACGGTCACGTCATGGCGGTTCCGAATCCCGGCAGCACCGGTCGTCAGCGGCGGCGTCCCGGACCGTGTCGTCGGCGAGCGACCGACGGTGACCGCGCAGGCGGCCGCCCCCGGCGGGCTGGCCGGTGCCCGGCTGACGCTGGCACGTGGCGGGGAGACCATCGTGACGCGGCGGATGGACGCGGAGGGAAGCGACGGGACGTGGACGCTGTTCGCGGCACGCGGTGACGTGGCTGACGGGACCTACCGGGCGACGGTCAACGTGACCGACCGGCGCGACCGGTGGCGGACGCGGACATGGACGTTCACCGTCGACACCGGCTCACCCACGGTCGAGACGGTGTCGCACACGGCCGGAGATGTCGTGACGGGCGGGGAGCGGTTCGAGGTCGCGGCGGCGGACGCGACGAGCCGGGTGGTCAAGGTGAACCTGTCGCTCGGTGGCGCTGCCACGGTGGCTGCGCCGCGGCCCGGCGACCGGTACTGGGCGACGATAGAGACGGCGGCCGCTGACGGCGGGCGTATCCCGCTCGTGGTGCAGGCTGTCGACGCGGCAGGGAACGTCGGTACGGGGCAGACGCCGCTCGTGGTCGACAACGCGGCGCCGACGGTGCAGGACCTCGCGGTCTTCCCCGACCCCTCGGCCGGCGTCGTATCAATCACCGGCACAGCGGTCGACGAGACCACCAGCGTGGAGAACGTCTCGTACCGGGTCATCGGCGCCAACATGAGCGGCCTTATGCATGCGGCCGACGGTGCGTACGGTGACGCCGATGAACAGGTGCGGCGCCTGCTCGACGGTGTGCCGGACGGCGACCACACGGTCGAGCTGGTCGCGGCGGATGCAGCAGGCCACCGCAGCGGCGCGGTGCAGGAACAGGTGACGGTGGACCGGTCTCTGGCCACCGCGTTCCGTATCGATACGCCCTCACCGCCACGCGTCGTGGTCGGCGACACCGTCACGGTGCCTGTGCACGTGGCGAACACCGGCGCGGTCGGTGACATCGTCACAGTTGCCGCACGGTCCGACCTTGACGTGGCGGTCGGGCGGCCGGAGCGGCGGCTGGACACCAGGTCCCGGAAGCAGTTCCCCCTGTCGGTCGCCGTCCCCGCCGACACGGCGGCGGGTATGCATACCGTGACCGTCACCGTGGACGGCCTGACCGGGAACGCGACGCGGACGATGGATGTCGTCGTGCAGCCGCCGCCGGCCGAGCAGCAGGCGCTGCGGGAGGAGGTGGCACGGCTGGAGGACCGGTTCGGCCGGATGCGGAACAACACCCGGAGCTACGTGGTCGCGGAGCAGCCGACCGTGCAGCGGTCGTTCAACGAGACCGCGGCCGCGTTCGACCGGATCGACCGACTGCTGGCGGATGGCCGGTACGCCGCCGCGGCGGAGCTTCTCCCGGCCGTCGAGGAGCGGATGGCGATGTCACGCGCGAGCGCTACCGGGGCGATGACGCAGCACCAGGTGCGGACGCTGTCATCGCTCCTGCTGCGGCTTCTGGCGCTTGCCGCGGTCATCGCGGTTGTGTACGGGGCGTACCGGTTCGTGCCGCCGGAGGGCGGGTACGACACGGAGGCCGGGTTCGTCCACCGGCCGGACGGGAAGCACCCGCTGCGGCTGCACGCCGAGGACCGGGAGCGACGGCTGCGGGCGGCGTGGGACGCATGGCAGGAAGAGGGAAGATGACAGAGGGTCGGATGCGGACGAGGGCCCGGTGCACGACGTTGACCGGTGGGACGGGTTCGACCGGTAGCGGTCACTCCGGAAGGCAGAGGTGTGCGGCTGACTCCGTCCGGGTGTCGAACAGGTCCTGGTCCCTGATGGTGGCGCAGACGTTGCAGAACTCACGGGAGAGGTCGGTGCGGCCGCGGTCGGCGAGGAGCGTGTCGATGAGTTCCGTGACAGCGCGGTAGGCCGCATCGTCCTCCTTGATGCGGCGGATCTTGGTGCCGCGGGAGGCGTTGAGATACTGGGAGACGGCAGGCTGGGTGACATCCAGCAGGTCCGCAATCTCCGTCTGGGTGTATCCCTTCTCCTGCAGTTCCTGTGCGATGAGCGACCGGAGGGCCGGCAGGATTTCGTTGACCACCGTCTCGCATGCGAGCCGCATACTGGGTCGTGGGGGCGGCGAGATTTAAAACGCTCGTGCCCAGCGGCGCGTATTTAAAAATCGCGGCGGAGGGCGGCCGTATGCAAGCCGTCATCCTCGCCGGCGGCCGGTCCTCCCGGTTCTGGCCGCTGAACACGCGGCACAAGTCGCTGGTGCAGGTGGCCGGCCGCAGCCTGCTCGAGCGGACGCTCGACGGGCTGGCAGCGGCCGGCGTCTCCGATGTCGTCATCGTGCAGGGCGCGGACCGGGCGGTGGCGGACGCAGTTGACGTTCCGGACGGCGTCTCGGTGTCGTTCGCCGTGCAGGACGAGCCGCACGGGATGGGGCATGCCCTGCGGCAGGCGCAGGACGCGCTGGACGAGCGGTTCGTGGTCACGAGCCCGTACCGTATCGATATCGCGGTGTTGCTCGCGCAGCTCCGGGATGCGGCGCAGGCGGACGGTGCCGTCGCCGGGACGGTGACGGACCGGCCGGAGCGGTACGGGATGCTGGCGCTGGACGGTGACCGGGCGACCGGTATCGTGGAGAAGCCTGACCCGGGTGAGGCGCCGTCGGACGTCAAGGCGGTGAGCACCTATCTCCTCGACCCGGGGTTCTTCGATGCGCTGGACGCGGTGGAGCAGCATGAGTACAGCTTCGAGGACGCGCTCGACCGGTACATGGACGGCGGGCGGGTGGGCGTGGCCAGGATCGACGCCGACCTGCCGTCGCTGAAATACCCGTGGGACCTGTTCACGTTCCGCGACCGCATCCTCACCGGGCAGGAGCCGCAGGTGGCGGAGAGCGCGGATGTGGCGGATACAGCGGTCCTTGATGGGAACGTGGTCGTGGCGGCGGACGCGACGGTATACGAGCACGCCGTGCTGCGCGGGCCCTGCTACGTCGGTCCCCGATGCACCGTCGGGAACGGTGCCGTGGTGCGGTCCGGGACGGTCATCGAGGCGGACGGAACGGTGGGAGCGCACGCCGAGATCCGCGGCAGCATCATTCAGGACGGGTTCTCGTGTCATAGCGGGTTCATCGGCGACTCCATCATCGGCCGGGACGTGGCGGTCGGGGCCGGGACCGTGACCGCGAACCGGCGGGTGCGCGACGGGGACGGCGGCCGGCCGGATATCAGCGTGCGGACGCCTGCGCAGGACGCACCCGTGGAGACAGGGATGGACCGGCTTGGCGCGGTGGTCGGTGCCGGGACGGACATCGGGACGCAGGTGAACCTGATGCCCGGCGCATTGATCGGTGCCGGCAGCTTCGTCGGGCCGTCGACGATGGTGCGCGGCGTGGTGGATGACGACACGACCGTGTACGCGCGGACGGAGACCGTGGAGCGGGAGCGGTGATCACCATGGTCCGGTGCGTGATCTTCGACGCCGACCACACGCTCTACACGCCCCGTGCAGAGCGGGCGTACGACGAGCTTTTCGACTTCCTCGTGGCCGAGACCGGCGCCGACCGGGACGACCTCGAGGCGGCATGGGCGGACGCCGTCGAGGCGGCGAAGAGCAGCGACGCACCCGACGACCGGGCGCGAGACGCGGTGGTGCGGCGAGTGCTGGCAGCGGTCGATGTCGACCCCGCTGACGCCCCCGTTGAAGCGGCCGTGGACCGGTTCTGGGACGCTGTCGTGGACGACCTCGCGTACCGCGACGCGGTCCGGGGCGTGGTGGACCGGCTGCGGGCGGCCGGTATCGCGGTCGTGGCCGTGGCGACCGACGAGTTCCCGGACCCGGTGCGCCGGAAGCTCGCCGTCCTGTTCGACGACCCCGAGGCGGTGTTCGACGATATCGTGACGCCACGGGATACCGGGACGATGAAGCCCGCGAAAGCGTTCTACCGTGAAGTGCTGGACGCCCACGGGGTGGCGCCCGGCGAGGCGGTCGTCGTGGGGGACTCGTGGGAGCGGGATCTTGCCCCGGCCGCCGACCTCGGGATGGTGACCGTCCTGCTCCGGCGGGACGGCAGCGAGCCGGTGGGAGCGCCGGACCACGTGGTGGACGCTGTGGAGGGGGTCGTGCCGCTCGTGGAGGGGATGCAGGATGGACGCTGACGCCGTCTTCACCCGGTACGACATCCGCGGCGACCATCCCGACGAAATCGATGCGGCGTTCGCCGAGCGGCTGGGCCGGGCGGCCGGCCGGTACGCGCAGGACGACGGCCGGGGACAGGTCGTCGTGGGTCGTGATGCGCGGGCGGCGTCGGAGGCGGTGTACGCCGCGTTCATCGACGGGATCCGGGCGGCGGACACGAACGTCGTCGACGTCGGCACCGGGACGACCGACCGCGTCGCGGTGGGTGCCGGGCACTACGGCGGCATCGGGGTGATGGTGACGGCCTCGCATCACGCCTGGGAGCGGACCGGGTTCAAGTTCCTGTACGAGGAGGGGTACGGATTCTCCAACGACGACCTGGACACGGTGCGGGCACTGTTCCGGGACGACCCGGCTGGCGGCGGTGATGGCAGCGTGCTGCGGGCGCAACATGAGCACGATGAGCGATACATGGACGCGGTCGAGGCGTTCGCAGCGGACCGTACCGACGGGATCCAGGGCACGGTCCTGCTCGACGCGGTCGGCGGGGCGGAGCGGACCGCGGCGGCGGTGTTCGAGGCGTGCGGGGCGGATGTCATCGAGATGGAGCGGGACGGGCTGCCGGCGCCGGAGCCATCCGCGGAGACGCGACAGGATGTGGCGGAGGCGCTGGCAGCGGCGGAGGCGGACGTGGCGGTGGGGTGCGACCCCGACGGCGACCGGGTCTTCCTGGTCCATCCCGAGCTGGGCTGGGTCGACGGAGACCGGCTGTTCTATCTGCTCGCGCGTATCACGGCGCCGGAGCGGATTGTGGCGTCGGTCGACACCGCCCCGTTCATCGAGGAGACAGGTGCGGCCGTGTCGTACACGCGGGTCGGAGACATCTTCGTGGCCGCCGAGGGGGTGGAGCAGGACGCCGACCTGCTGGGGGAGCCGAACGGCCACTACGCGTTCCCGTCCTTCTCGTGGTACAACTCCGGCATCGTCGCCGGTCTGCTGCTGGCGGCGCACCACGACCGTCTCCCGGCGATGCTGGAGCCTGTGCAGGACTACCGGTCGCACCGGTTCGTGGCCGCGTACGGGTCGATGGCGGAGCGGGACGACGCGATGCAGGACGTGAAGAAGCAGGTGGCGACGGCCGGGACCGTTGTTGATCGTGTCGACGGCGTGAAGTTCGAGATGGACGGGTGGACAGGGCTGGTGCGTCCATCCGGCACCGCGCCCAAGATCAGGCTTGCCCTGCACGGCCGGGACCCCGGGGAAGCAGCTGAAGCGGTGCGCGACCGCCTCCTCGGACCGTAGGCATCACGCCCATGCCGCCACGCCGTCGATGACGACGAACACGGGGCCGAACAGGCACTGGAGGCAGCCGTACTGGAACCGGGAGGCAATACCTGCCGGCGGTGACAGGACGACCATAAACGCCGCGTGCGTTACGATGACCGCCACGTAGAGGCCGAGCGCCAGTGGCGACAGGAGCGGCGCCTGGATGAGGAGCGCGTAGCCGGCGGCCGCGGGACTGATCCCGATCGCCACCGCGAGCAACACCACCGGGATCAGCGGCATCACCATACTGCCGGCGGCGGTCGTGGCGCCGGCCGCGGCCGACAGCCCGACCACGGCACCGCAGTAGAGCGCGGCGGCGCGGAGCCGGTCCATACCTGTGTATACGTCCGCTCCCTTATAACCGCTATTCGAGGATGTCGATGTCATCGACGGTGCCGTCCCCGTCCATATCCTTGCCGCGGACCACCGCCCCCCACTTCTCCTCACCATCATAGCCGTCGAGTACGGTGTCGTGGTACTGGGTGAGCCCGAGGACAGCAGCGCGCGTCCCGGCGAGGCGGACACCGGCCAGCACCATCACCGCACGCTCCGGAGCGTCCGGGTGCGGCGTCCGGGCGATGAATCCGACCGTGTCATCCGTATACGTGGTGCCGGTCACGTCCGAGACGAGGCTGCGGAACGGGAACTCCTCCGTGTCGAACCGGACCGGGAGGTGAGCGTTGACCTCCGCAGTCACCATGTTGGTGAGCGGTCCACCGAGCAGGACCATGCTGTCCGGGTCGTCGCCCGGCGTGACATCCACGTCCAGCCGGGTCCTCGGTCCCTGGTAGGCGCCGTACTGCCCGAGGAACATGGTCAGGTCGGCGGCGAGGTGGGCGTCCCGCGCCCGCACCTGGTGCGGGCCGTGCGGGTCCGGCGAGCCGACCACGATATCAGCCGCGACCGCGCCGTTCCGGACGAACGGATGCAGGAACGACCGGAGCGCCTCCGGGGCCGCCGCGACCCCGACATCGGCGAGCTGTTCGCCGCCGTACGGGAGCGCGAGCGCGTAGCCGTCATCGACTGTCTCGTAGTACTTGGCGACGCCGCCCCCCTGTTCACGCCGCTCCGCGACACGGATGAATCCAGCCTCCTCCAGCTGGCGGACGTGGTAGTAGACGTTCTGCTCGTGGACATCAAGCTCCGCCGCAAGCTCCGCCGGGTACCGTGGGCGCTCCGCGCAGCGGGTCAGGATCTGCCACCGCGTCTCGTTGAGGACCGGCTGCAGGTCCGCGGGGTCGTCAGCGAGCCGGACGTTCCGGGCGTACGTGTCGCCATCACGGTCGGAGAGGAGCCGCGCCATCGACACCACTATGGTCGTGATTATAGCTTATTATTGATGGTGGACAGGAAGAAGAGAAAAAAGGGAAGAAAGAGGCGGTTACTCCTCCATGTACTTCTCGGCCTCCTGCCTGAACACGTCCTTGAGCCCCCATCCTGCCGCGATCGCGAAGGCAAGCCCCACGGATGCGACGATGATGAGGAGGATGTTGTTCAGGAGCTCGGCGCCGATACCCGCAAGGGGCAGCGCGGTCGAGACCGCGATGTACAGCACGAAGAAGAAGATCGTCTTCCCCAAGAGGTCCGCGTAGAACGTCTCGGAGCCGACGATGTGGTCCTTCGTGTAGATCGCGATGCCGTAGCCGGCCAGGAAGACCGCGATGGCGCCAATCACACCAGGAATCCAGGAGACGATATCCTCGATGAGCGATTTGAACGCCGAGACCTCTAGGATGAGTGCCGCCTGCTGCAGGAAGGCGAAGTAGACGATCCACTTGCCCAGCTCCGCGAACAGCTCGCTGAGCTGCAGCTCAAGGTGACCCTCCTCCTCGAAGTACTCATCGACGCGCGTGTGCTCCAGGAGGCGCAGGATGGCCGAGAACGTGACCCTGCCGAGGATGTAGCCGACGATCAACAGGACGACGGCGAAGAACAGCTTCGGCAGGAACTGCTGCGTCGCGTCCCAGATGGGTGCGAACGCGGCAGTCACGGCTGTCTGCACCATGGCTATCATGTTGAGTTTTGCCGGGCTGTTTAATAAAGGTTTGCGGATATCACTATGAATCTATTCATACCGGTTCCGGCGTCGTTTTACACCGGTTTCATATAGGTTGGGTGCGTGATGGGCGGGTATGTGCGGAATCATCGGGTACAGCGGGGACGCGCAGGCGGCACCACGCATCCTGGACGGGCTGAAGGCGCTGGAGTACCGGGGATACGACTCCTCCGGGCTGGTCGTGCTGGATGATGACAGCCTGTCCGTGCGGAAGGCTGCTGACGAGCTGGACACGCTCGAGGAGCAGCACGATATCGTGGCGATGGACGGGCGGGTCGGCATCGGGCACACGCGGTGGGCGACCCACGGCGGCGTGACCGAGGCGAACGCGCATCCGCACACCTGCTGCACCGGCCGCGTCGCCATCGTCCACAACGGCATCCTGGAGAACTTCGAGGCGATGCGGGACGAGCTCGGCGACCACGATTTCACGTCCGAGACCGACTCCGAGGTCATCGCCCATTTCCTCGGCGAGCGGCTTGAACAGGGGGAGGCGCCGGCGGAGGCGATCGCCGCGTTCATGGACCGGGCGGAGGGCACGCTCGCGGTCGTGGCGCTCGACCGGGAGACGGGGACGCTGTACGGGTTCAAGCGCGGGTCGCCGCTCGCGGTCGGCGTCGCGGATGGGGAGCACTACGTCGCGTCAGATGTGCACGCGTTCCTCGACCGGACCTCCGACGCGGTGTTCCTGCACGAGGACGAGTGCGTCGTCATCGATGGCGACGACGCCACCTACTTCCACGTGGAGGACGGGCGCGTGGAGAAGGAGGTGCGGGAGCTCGACGACGACCGCGCCGGGACCGGGAAGCAGGGGTACGACCACCATATGCACAAGGAGATCATGGAGCAGCCGGACGCACTGCGGCGGGCGGCGGCGTCGCTCGACAACGCGCAGGCGGAGACGGTCGACCGGTTCGCGGCGCTGCTGGAGGACCACAGCAAGGTCATCTTCACCGCCGCCGGCACCTCGTACCACGCGTCGCTGCTCGGCGTCTACTTCCTGCAGAAGGCGGGCATCGAGGCGCAGACACTGATCGCGTCCGAGTTCCAACACTACGAGCGCGTGGACGACGACACGCTCCTCGTCGCGGTGTCGCAGAGCGGGGAGACCCGGGACACGCTGGACGCCATCGACTACTCCAAGGAACGGGGCGCGACGGTCGCATCCATCGTCAACATGCCGCACTCCTCCATCCAGCGGGAGAGCGCGGTGTCGCTGGAAATCCAGGCCGGGCAGGAGACCTGCGTCGCGGCCACGAAGACCTATACCAACACCGTCTACACGCTGCTCCGGCTCGCCGCCGCGGCCGGCTACGACGCCGACCTCGACGGCGTGGCCGACAACCTGCAGCGGGTCATCGACGACAACGAGGAGACCGTGGCAGCGCTCGCCGCAGACCTGGCCGACCAGGACGACATGTACGTCATCGGCCGCGGCGCCACCTACCCCGTGTCGCGGGAGATCGCACTGAAGCTGAAGGAGATTCCATACGTCCACGCCGAGGGGATGATGGGCGGCGAACTGAAGCACGGCACGCTCGCGCTCATCGAGGACGGCACACCCGTCTTCGCGCTCGTCCCGGAGGCAGACGACGACATCGTGTCGAACGTCCACGAGATCGAGGCCCGCGGCGGCAACGTCATCCAGATCTCGCCGTACCACGGCCGGTTCGACCTGCCGGAGGACCGGGATGGCTTCCCGCTGTACGCCACTACCATCGGCTTCCTGCTGGCGTACCATCTCGGCGTCGAGCGGGGCTGCCCGATCGACAAGCCGCGGAACCTTGCGAAGACCGTCACCGTCCGCTGAGCCTACTCACCGAGCACGACCGCGGCACCGACCGCCTTCACGTTCATCATGCCGCCGTTCCCGACGACCTCGTCCTCCAGCTCCACACCGATGACCGCGTCCGCACCGCGGTCCTGCGCCTCGTTCACGAGCTCGCGGAGCGCCTGCTCCTGCGCATCCTGCAGCGTGTTCTCCCACGACCGCGATCGACCCCCGAAGAAGTTCCGGAGGCTTGCGAGGAAGTCCTTGCCCACGTGGCGGCCCGCCGTCACGTCCGACACCACCACGCCGAGATGCTCCGTAACGGTTTCGTCGAGATCGTGCGCCGCCGTCACCACCAGTTCCGTGTCATCGAAGCTGAACGCGGACATGGCGGCAGCCGCGGACGCATGCTATAAAAACCTGCCGACGGAAGCCCGCAGTGATGGCCGAGCCGGATGCCGCGGAGCGGAACTACATCCTGCGGAAGGATGCCGCCGGCGTGCCGCCAAAGGAGATCGCTGACGGGCTGGACCGGGAGGACGCGATGGAGACCGTGGAATCGGTGCTGGCGGCGGAGTGGTACGGTGCATACCGCCTCGACGACGCCTCCCCCGTCGAACAGTACGAGGTCCTGCTCCGGGCGGTGTACGGCATCGAATCAGGATACTTCACCAGCATCGCCCAGCAGCCGTTCAGCCGCCTCCTGTCCTTCACCACGGTCAACGCCGCGCTCCCCGCGCTCGTCATCGCGCTCGTGCTCGCGCCGTTCATGTCAGAGATTGCGGCCGGCCCGCTCCCGGCCGTCACCGGACCCGCGCTACCGTTCCTCGGCGTCACAGCCGCGCTCCTCGGCTGGACCGCTGTCACGGCCGGGGTCGGCACCGTCCTCGTCCACCTGTTCGGCGGCCGCGACCCCCGGACGACGGTGAAGCTGTTCCTGAGCCTGTCCGCGTTCTACACCGCGTACTGGATCCCGGTGCTCAACGCGTTCGCCCTCCTCTACAGCGGCATCGCCACGGTCCGCGGCATCGAAATCGCGCACGGCCTCGACTTCCCGCGCGCCCTCGCCGTCACCGTCCTCACGCCGCTCACCCCGGTCATCGTCCTCGCCGCGCTGTGACCACCGGCACGGTTTTAAAGCATCGGCCGACCTTTCAACACCACGCGCCACCCGGCGCTGCTACACGCATGCGGGGGTAGCCAAGTGGCCAAAGGCGCAGCGTTGAGGGCGCTGTCCCGTAGGGGTTCCGGGGTTCGAATCCTCGCCCCCGCACTATGGAGCTGTACGACCTGCCGCAGGGCGCCATCTCCATCGCGCACTGCGACGCGGAGCTGTGCATCGGGACGCTTGAACTCGACCCGGACAGTGCGCTCGACCGGCATAACCGGCCGGTCGACGAGGAGCTCATCCAGCTGCATGGCAGCTGCGTGATGACGCTGTGGTAGGACGGGGAGAGCCGGGATGTCCGGCTCGAGCCAGGCGACACGCTGACCATCCCTGCCTACTAGGACCACCAGCATACCAACCCGACCGACAGCACGTCGGTCACGATGTGGCGGTTCGACGGAGACATCCGCGGCATCATCAACGATATCCGGGACGGGTTCGAGCAGACGTAGCCTGAACGTGTTTTTAGCGCATTTCACTCTGCGGTGCAGTGCTTAAAAGCTTAGATGCAGGCTGTAGCGCTATGCAGGAGACATACCGCGGGGATCGGACTGGTATCGAGGCCGATGTCACAGAAACCAGCGCCCCTGACGGGACGTACGCTATCGAGATTACATTTTCCGAGGATTTCGATGGGTCGCTCTATCCCGGTGTGGCCGGGACGGAGATGCAGGAGCTGGCCGAAGAGCTGTACACTGAGGAAGACCATTTCGAGGCACTGTACGTGAGCGACGGCGAGGCAGTGCTCCTGTTTCCGGATGACGACCCCGAGAAAGCTGCGCAGGTTGTTGAAGGCGTCGTTGAGAATGTTGATCGGTACTTCGCTCAACTTGGTGATGCTCCTCTCGAGGAGTATCTGGCTGAACTCGATATGGACGGAATCTAACTGACACATCCCCCAACCTATTTGTAGGCGCGGCGCGCCTGTACCGGTATGGCGGACGACGGGGAGCGGCATCCGGCGCTGGCGCACGCGTACATCGGGCTGTGGTTCCTCGCTGGTATCGGGTTCGCCCTGGCGGTGCTGCTGGACATGCCGTTCATCGGGAGTGGCGTTTTCGCTGCGCTCGTGCTGGGTGCGGCCGGGCTGGAGTACTACAACACCGGCGAGCTGTTCACCGAGGAGGACCGCGTGCTGCACGAGGAGGTCAGCGGACATACGACCGCGGTGCTTGGTGTCGTGGCGGCGGTCACGTTCCCGGCGCTCGCGGCCGCGGACGTGCTGGGCGTGGTCCCGTGGCCGGCGGGGGCTGGCGTCGCGGCGCTCGTGGTGGCCGCGGTGTTCATCGCGTACGGCCTCGTCTCGTTCGTGATGGTCGGCGACCACGATACGGAGCTGTGACGGTGATGGCCAGTTACAGGTGGTACCCTGGCTGATATCGTATCGGTACTGACGGGGATGGGGCTGTCGCAGGCGGCCGCTGTCGCGGTGTGGCGGCCGTTCCTCATCCATCTCGTGGGTCTCGTCCTGTACAGCGTGTTCGTGTTCGAGTTCTACCGGTTCATCGCGCGGAAGGACATCTTCACGGTCCGGCTGGAGCAGTACGCCGGGGTGCTCTCCGTCCTTGAGAACGCGGTGCGGGTCGTGCTGTACGTCGGCGAGTACGTGGTCCTGTTCCCGCTGTTCACGGTTGCTTGGTTCCTCGTGTTCACCGTGCTGCTCGCGTTGCTCGGTACCGGGCAGGGGATTGACACCCTTCTCCTCACCAGCATGACGGTCGTCACCGCCATCCGGGCGACGGCGTACTACCACGAGTCGCTCTCCCAGGACATCGCCAAGATGCTGCCGTTCGCCCTGCTCGGCGGGTTCCTCGTTGATGGAGGCCAGGCGGCGTCGGTCGCCGATATCGCCGCGGTTATCACCGGGCTGCCGGGCATGTGGGTGACCGTGGTCTACTACCTCGTGTTCCTCATCGTGATGGAGTTCCTGCTCCGTATCCTAGATGTCGTGCGCGGCGGCACGTTCGGCGCGGCCCCGGAACGGGGGACGGACGAGGCAGGGACGCCGGATGCGCACTGACCGTGCTACCGGGTGTATGCCACGAGGAGCGACCCGGTGAAGACGGCGAGCCCGACCTCCGAGGGGACGCGCATCCCGAACTGGGAGAGCGCGATGGTGAGCACCGCGGCCGCGCCGCCACGGCGGACGTAGCCGAGCGTGAGCTGCTCCGCGTTGAGGTAGGTGGCCGCGTACAGGCCGACCACCGCGACCGCTGCCGTGACAAGGGCCGGCGCGACGTAGGCGAGGCTGAACCGGAGCGCCTCCGGATTCTTCACCGAGAGCACGAACCCGGTGAGGAGGATGCCTGCCGTGGAGAGCTTGCCGGACGCCGGCAGGTCCGCGAGCTGGGCGGCGATGACGAGGAGTGCGAGCCCGGCAGCGTACTGGAGCCGGTGGACGTGGAACGCCTGCTCGAACGCGGGCGCCACGAGCGCGACCGCCACGGCACCCACCACGAGCACCGGGGCCGCCTGCATCACGATGCGGCGGGCCTCGCGCCGGGTCTCCGCGTGGCTGTAGAGTACGGCGAGTGCGCCGGCCCCGGTGAAGACCGTGAGGGCAATGGCGACCACGTCGCTGAACGTCTCGATCGCCCCGGTGACGAGGAGCGTGGCGAACACACCGTCCACCAGCGGGAGGCAAAGGACCACCACAAGCCGTTTGGCGCCGTCGTTATACTCGTCCAGAACCATGGAGAGAGAACACCCGCGCAGGAGGCGGCCGAGAAACGCATGGTCCTGGACTTCAACCCCAGAGCGGCTTAATATCCGCCCTGACATCGAAGCCCAGCGGCAGCGTGACGACTGTATGCATCAGAGAACCGAACCGTTGCATCGTCGCCGAACCGGCGGACGCTGCCATACCGTAACAGTCCCTGTACAGCTTTATAAGTCCTTCCGTTGGTCCGCGTCAGCATCGGCGACGAGGGAGACGACAAGATCGGAGAGTTCGACCGCGTCACTGCGCAGGTCTCCCAGCTCCTCGGCGACCGTTCGCAGCCGTTCCTCCGTGGTATCGAGGCGGTCGTCGACGGCCGTGAGCTGCTCGGCGAACTCCTGCTCGTCCCGCAGCGTGTCGGCGTCGAGCTCGTCAAGCCGCATCTTGACGCCCTCCAGTTCGCTCTGGAGTGTGTCGACGTCCTCCTGTACGGCGCCAATGTCCGGGAGCCGTTCCGCGATGTCCTCGCGGAGGGCGGCGATTCTGCTGTCGAGCTCCGTGGCGTCGACCGTATCCTGCTCGAGCGTCGCGATGCGGGATTCGATATCTGTGCGGAGGTCAACGACCGTCTCCGCAAGCTCATCACCCGCGACCAGCGACTCCGTGGCGGCCTCGATGCGGTCGCCGAGCGCGTCCCGGAGCTCGTTCAGTCGTGAATCGATCTCCTCTGCGTGGAGCATCCGGTCGAGCTCCGCGCCCACCATCGTCTTCATCTCCTGCTCCAGCTCGTTCACCGCGTCGTACAGCTGCTCCTCTGTCGCGTGCGCCTCCTGGGCGGCGTCGAGCCGATCCTCCAGCGCGTCCACCCGCTCCGCCATCTGTTCGCGGACCGCTGCGACTCGGTCGTCGACGGTCGCCTCCATTGCGTCGAGCCGGTCCTCGGTCCGGGTGTCCATGGCCGAGATGCGGTCGTCGAGGTCGGCGAGGTCCTCCTCTATCTGGACCTGTTCCTCGTTGAGCCGTTCGACCGCGTCGCTGATCCTGTCCTGGAGCTCCTGCCGGGCCTGCGTCAGCTCCTGCTCCAGGATGGCATCCTCCACCGTCTCCTCCATCTCCACCTCCTGCAGGCGGTTGATGATGCCGGAAACGTCGACCTCGTCCTCCTCGACATCGAGGATGTCCTCGCGCAGCTGTGCGGCGTCGACCTTCCCCTCGATGGCGACATGGGTGAGCAGCTTGCTGATCTCCTTCATGGCCGTATTGAGTTGGTACTGGTTCCGGCGCAGCACCTCCAGCTGCTCCTCGAGCCCCTCGAACTCGGGGGACGGTCCGTCGGAAGATCGTAGCAGCCCCATCGTCGCACCCTTCGGATGTACGTTACGCGGCCTCCTTAAAATAGATGCGGCCCTACCGGGCGCGGAACACCGGTTCGCCGGCATCGATGACCGTGGTGCCGTCGAACGTGACCGTCGGCTCCTCGCAGACCGTGTCCCAGTGGACGTCGCAGTCCACGGCATGGTCGTCGCCGTCCGGCACCATCGACGAGCTGTCCCCGAACGCGACATGGACCGTGCCCAGCACCTTCTCATCCTGCAGCGTCTGCCCGATCAGCGTCGCCGCCGGGTTCGTCCCGACGCCGAACTCCGCCACGGTCCGCGCGCCCGCGACCTCGTCGAACGCCGCCGCCAGCTCGGAGCCCGCATCGCCCGGGTGCTCGACGGCGACCGCCTCGTTCCCCTCAATCTCCACGACCGTGCCCGACGGTGCGTGCGGGAAATGATCGATGACGAGCGTGCCCGATGCAGCGACCGGAGCGCCGAACGCCTCCCCGGCCGGCAGGTTCCCGAACGCCCCGGGGTCGTGGATGATGCCGGTGTCGGTGTGGAAGTAGCCGGGCCGGACGTCGAACGTGAGATCTGTGCCGGACGGCGTCTCCACGTGCACCTCCGACGTGTCCCGCAGTAGGTCGTACACCGCCTCCGACAGCCGCTTCACCTCGTCGTAGTCCGCGAGCAGCGACGCCGTCCAGATCTCGCGCGTGATGCCTGGCATCGTCGCGCCGCGGGCGCCGGCGGCGCAGGCGTCGCGGCGGGAGCGAGTGTGGCTCAGCGACTTCCGCGTGGGAGCGATGAAGACATCGGCCTCGCGCATCGCCTCCGCCACGGCCTCCGGCGGCTCCATCCCGCTGCGCTCCGGCTCCGGGTAGGTGTGGTAGTCGAACGTGACCGGGCGGTCACCCAGCACGGTGAGGAGAGCGTCGATGAGATCCTCGTCGTTCCCATCGTTGATCACGGCGATGTGCTCGCCCGCCTGCACGGCGAGGCACTGGTCAATCACGGTCTCGGCACCGGCCTGGAGCGACATGCCTGCCTGTTGCTGGCGACGCCATAAAAACGACACGGTAAGGTTTACATACCGCGGCGGGCAAGGCGTGCCGCATGGGTCACGCCAGCCGCGTCGACGCGGTGCAGGAGCACCTCCGGGAGAGCGGCATGGACGCCATGGTGGTGACGGGGCCGCAGGACTGCTTCTACCTGTCCGGCTTCCGCGCCACCGGCGACCACGTCACCTACCCGGTGATGGTGGTGCCGGACGAGGGTGACCCGGTGCTATACGTCTCCGCGCTGGACGATGAGGTCGCGCAGCGCAAGGCTGCTCTCACGGTGGAGACGCCGGAGAACGGGTTCGCGGCCGCGGTCCGTGACCGACTGCCGGCGGATGCGGACGTGGCGGTGACCGGGCAGATGAGCGTCGGGCTGTACCACCGGCTGGGAGGCGATATCACACTGCACATCGATGACGGCATCCTCAGCGAGATGCGGGCGGTGAAGGAGCCGGACGAGGTCGCGGCCATCGCGGATGCGTACGACATCGTCGAGAACGCGGTCGGCGCCGCCGTCACCGCGGACACGGCGGGGGACACGGAGCGGGCGGTGGCGGCCGAGATCGAGTACGAGATGCGGGTGCGTGGCGGGGATGAGACCGCCTTCCCTACCATCGTCGGGACCGGGGCGTTCACGGCGCTCCCGCACCACGTCGCGACCGACACCACCATCGAGGACGGGCCGCTGCTCGTGGACGCGGGCGTCCGGGCGAACGGCTACCGCAGCGACTTTTCCCGGGTCTTCCACGTCGGGGAGCCGACGGACGCGTTCCTGGATGTGTACCGGGCGGTGCAGCGGGCACAGGAGGCGGCTGCCGACCGGCTGGCGGCCGGGGTGGCGTACAGCGATGTGGCACATGCTGCCCGGGCGGTCATCGAGGAGGCGGGGTACGGTGACAGCTTCCCGCACTCCGCGGGCCACGGCGTCGGCATCGATATCCACGAGGCCCCGAACCTGTCCACGGCGGCCGACGGCACGCTCCAGGCCGGGATGGTGGTCACGGTGGAGCCGGGCATCTACCTGCGCGGCGAGTACGGCGTCCGCATCGAGGACGCCTACCACGTCACAGAGGACGGCGCCGAGCGGCTCACGGCGTCGAACCGCGACCTCACCATCCTCTGACATAAAAGTCCGTTCCGATAACAGCATGGCAGACAGTCTGCGGGGGTAACCAGCTGGCTTGCCAACCCCCGTACCACCAGGGGCAAGCCGCGGCCGGCGATCTGTCAACCAGATTGCCAGCCAGTTGCGGGGATCGGAGACCCGTACCGGGTCTTCTCGGTCCCAGCACGGACACATGCGGGGGTAGCCAAGTGGCCAAAGGCGCAGGGCTTAGGTCCCGGACACCGGAACGCGAGTGACGGTGTGCGGCGAGGAAAATCCGCCAGGATTTTCGTTGGGAGATACCCTGTCCCGAAGGGGTTCGCAGGTTCAAATCCTGTCCCCCGCATCACGTCGCTCCGGGAAGTGCTGCTGCGGCCCGCATCCCAGCGGCGGTGCAGGCGGGGGCCTACTCCTCCGCGTGTTTCCGGTAAACGGCCAGACCGGTGTTGGCCTGCGCCCACGTCAGGTGTCGCGCGTCGTTGTAGGCACCGTCGTCCCCGATGCGTTCCGGCATGGCACCGTGCTTCTTCAGACACCGCAGCCGGTCCATGAACACGTCCCCGGCGTCATCGCGGCCCGCGGTGTAGAGCCCTTTCGCGCGTTCGGCCTGGGACGGCGTCCATGTCCGCCTGCCGCATTCCTTTGTCCCGTCCTCCCTGGTGACGGCGTCGAGATCGCCGAGCCAGTCGATGCGGGCGATGCGCTCGGCGGCCATGCCGTTCGCCTTGTACGACACATCGCCGTCCCATGACACGCTCCGTGCCCACCGCTCGCCGTCCTTGAGGACGTCTTCCATCGCGGCGCGGAGTTCCGCTGCCTCCTCCCGGTAGTCGCCGTCAACCCTGTCGTCGGCCGAGACGCGCATGAACGCGTTGTACGCGGATGCGTTCGTCCACAGGCTCTGGGTCACGTCCATCGGCTGTTCCTTGTAGTCGTGCGATGCCGCGATGAGCCCGTTGTCACCGAAGGCATCCGCCATGTAGGCGGTCGCGTCCGCGACCGCCGCCTGCACCGCTGACTCCGCCAGAAGGTCGTGGTCGATGGCGGCGTCGACGCGGTATGCCGTCTCGACGAATATCGGCATCTGGTCCATCTCCACCCCGACGAGGCCGGCGTACTCCCCGTCCGGGCTGTAGCACTGGCCGAAGGACGCTCCCGCCTCGCCCGGCTCCAGCAGCCCGGAGAGGTACCTGATCGTGTCGGCCGATACCGCCTCCATCCCGGCCTCGGCGGCGAACTCCGCCGCGTAGCAGGCGTCGCGCGGCCATATCCGGTTGTAGTTGGGCTGGATGTGCGGTGCGGCGAGCCACCGCCCGCCGCCGATATGGGTCTTGACAGCCGTGGCCGCCATCTCCTCGACCAGCCTGCGGTCCTGTTCCGGGAGCCCGTCGGTCGCGAGTCCGCTGCGCCAGTCCGCCCAGGCAGCGCGGGCCCGGTCCGCCGAGCCGCGCGGCGCCGTCCGCCCGTTCCCGGGGGAGATGGTCACCGTCACGTCACCGTCCATCGTGGTCTCGTGGACCGCGGCCAGATACCGGCCGCGCGCAGCGGCATCATCGGCCTGGAGGAGCTCGTCAAGGTCGTGGCCGGGGGTCATGTCCGCCATGTCCTCGCGGTCCACGACATCCGCAAGCATCCAGTCCGCGAGCAGGTCGCCCAGTTCGCCGCCGACATCCGCGACCATGCCGAGCGGGTTGAACAGGTTCTCGTACGCGGACCGCAGCGGGTCGACCCGTGTCCTGTCGATTGCATCACGCCGGTCCGCGTCCGTGATGGGGGCGCGTCCGAGCCTGGTGCGGTCGGCATCCTCGAGCGTGACCGCCATGGCGGTGTCGTCCACCAGACTCGCGAACCGCGCCGTCCGGCCGTAGTCCGTTTCCCGGGACGTGAGGGTGTTCGGGGCTGTCTCGAAGACCATGGAGTTCTGTAGGGTGCTGTTCGCGTTCCCCATCAGGTAGTAGATGAACGTGCCCTCCAGCTCCCCGTCGATCCTGTAGTCCATCACGAGCTGGTCGGTGCCGAACAGGACGTAGGTGTGACGTTCGATGTCGGCCCCGGTCTCCGGGTCGCGGAAGACGTGCCGGTAGATACCGTCATCGCGGCCGGCCGCCACGGTGTCGAAGTCAGGGCCGAGCCAGTCAACCGCCCCGTTCCTTCTGACGCCGGCGAACCCGCCCTCAGGGAGATATGCCGCGTCCGACGGATGTCCCTGCCGCGAGAACGGGATGTTGTGGCTCTCCCCATCGTGGAACCCGGTGAGATGCCCATCTTCGTGAAACAGGCCCATGATGCTGTCCTCCGGGCTCCCGACAAGGTATTCGTCGGGGCAGTACTCCTGGAACGACCGCGGGCGGCCGGTGTCGATGAGCGGGATACGGGTCGTGACCGCGTCCGTCACCATCTCATGGATCCGGCCGACGGCGCGGCCGTCCTGGTACGCCCAGTCCGTCGTCGTCGAGCCGGATAGCAGCTCCTTCGCGTCATCGAGGACCGGCTCATAGAACCGCTTGTACTGTGCATACAGGCTGGCGCCGACGTGCGCGCCGCCGGCAACACCAAGCGCCGCCAACGCCGTGCCCGCCCGCATGAACGACCGACGGTCCGCCACGAGCGACCGCGGCTGCTCCGCGGCCCCCGCATCATCCTCGGCGCCATCACCGTCAGTTCCGCCCATCTCCCGGACTGACTCCGGAATCCACCGTTCCTTCCACCCCATCGCTGTACGCCCGCCATATAACGGCAGGAGGTTTAAAGATGGTGACTGCCGAGCCCCCTGACTGTGCGCTGTCGGACACGGTCAGTCCCGCATATGCCGCTCCTCCCACGCCTCGACGTCGACATCCACTGCGTCGACCCCCTGCCGCGCCTGGTGCCGCCGCGACCGGTCCGGCGGATGGTCCTGGCGGAGGATGTACCCGGCGATAGCACCATACGCGAGCCCGTAGAGGTGGGCCTCGAACGCGACGTTTCCGGGGCTTTTGAACCCAATCAGGTTGATGCCCGTCCAGCCCAGCAGCACCGCCCACATCGGTGCGGGGACGCCCCAGAGCAGGCCCATGGTCCGCGGACGGAGGACAGCGAGCGCTGCGACCACGCCGGAGATG
>CAZAFX010000003.1:0-21356 GCA_964484895.1 uncultured archaeon
ATTTGAACCCGGGTCTTCGGCTCGAAAGGCCGAGATGATTGGCCGGACTACACTATCGGGGCGCCCGTGTGCGGGGTGGTGGCGCGGCGTTTAAATGTGTCCTGCCGTACCGGTACCGTATGAGGCCGCGGGACGGCAACGGGGGTGAACGGTAGATGGCGGTGGCGTCGGCGGTCGCGCTGCTGGCCGGGCTCGGATTGCTGTGGTGGGCGGGCGACCGTGCGGTCCGGTATGCCGTCGAGCTGACGGATCTGCTCGGTATCTCCAGCTTCATGGTCGGCTTCGTGGTCATGTCGGTGTCGACCGGCCTCCCCGAGCTGCTGACCGCGGTAGTATCCGTGGTGCGGGAGGCGGAGGCGCTCTCCGTGGGCAACCTGATTGGGTCTGGACTGGTGAACCTCACGCTCGTCCTCGGCGTGTCGGCCGTGGTGGCCGGGAACCTAGTCATCGACCGGCGGGACGAGGCGGTCCTGCTGAAGGTCCTCGCTGTGATCACCGTGCTGGTCGCGGGCATCGTGGCGACGGCGCACCTGAGCGCCGTGCACGGAGTCCTGCTGCTGGCGGTGTACGCTGCTGTGCTGTGGCTGCTGCGGCGGGCTGACCTGATACGGAAGGTCGTTGCCGAGGAGCGGGAGGAAGCGGCCGTAGAGGTGCAGGAGGAGACTGTGCTCGCCGGAACGGCAGGGACCGTGGTGAAGTTCCTCGGCAGCCTTGCGTTCGTGCTTGTGGGGGCGCAACTGACGGTGGACGCCGCCGTGGAGATCGGATCGCTCCTGGGTGTGCCGCTGGAGACGCTGGGCGCGACCGTCGTGGCCATCGGGACAGGTCTCCCGGAGCTGTCACTGGAGCTCAATGCCGTGAAACGGCGTGAGTACGCGCTTGCGGTCGGTGATATCTTCGGGTCGACGTTGGTCAACCTGACCCTCATCTTGGGGGCGTTCGCAATCGTCAGCCCGGTGGAGCTCGCGGTCCTCCCTCTGCTCGGGACGGTCGTCTACTTCGGTATCGTCCTCGTGGTGCTCTGGTGGGGGATGCTGCGGCACGGCGGCATCGACCGCCGGTATGGATACCTTCTCATCGGCCTGTTCCTGCTCTACCTCGTGGAGGAGGCGGGCATCGCTGCCGTCGTCTACCAGGTCGTCTAGCCGACCCACCAACATTTAAATGTCGCGCGGTCGGACGGTGGAATATGGCCTTGAACGTGGCGGACGCCATCGACACCGGGTTCGCATGGCTGCGGACGCGGGCGGGGATGTCGTTCATGGCGCTGTTCTTCGTCGTATCGGTGCTGCAGCAGGTCGTCTCCCGCGCCGCCCTCGCGGAGCTTGTGCCGATGATGGCCGGGCAGGCGGCGCCGGTGCAGCCACTAGTCCCGCTCCCGCTTCCGGTCGCCGGGGTGCTGTGGCTCGCGCTGATTGCGGCATCGGTCGTGGTGACGGTGGGTGCGGTCAGGGCCGCGGTGCATCGGGACAGCGACCGGATGCCCCGGGAGCGGTTCACCGACCGCATCGGCTGGACAGTGCTCAATCTGGTCGTCGGCGGCCTTGTGTTCGCGGTGGTCGTCGGCATCGGCCTTGTCCTGCTTGTCCTGCCAGGCATCTACCTGCTTGTTGCCCTCCTGTTCTGGAACATCATCGTCATCGTGGAGGGGACGAGCTTCATTGAGGCGATGCAGCGGAGCTGGGACATGACGCGCGGCGACCGGCTGACGGTGTTCGGCCTCGGCGTGCTGCTGGTCGTGATCACAGCCATCATCGGCGCGGTCGTCAGCATCCCGACGCTGCTCGGATCCGGCATGGGCGGCGTCGGCACGGTGCTTGCGCAGGCGGGGTCGGCGGTAACGACGGTGCTCACGCTCAGCGTACTTGCGGCGGCCTACAACCAGCTTTCTGCGTGAACTGTTCGCGTCAGTCGTCCCCGAGATGGATGATACGGTCCCGGTAGTAGAGGGATAGAACGCTGACGACGGCCACGACGGTGGTGACGGCGGCGGCCTCGGCGAACCGCGCCGCGGCGAACAGGTCTCCGGCCACCGTCACCGCGGCCAGGCCAGGGAGGTGTCCCACCGCCATCAGGCCGACGATGGTCCGCAGCCGGAGTCGTGTGAGGCCGGCCATGTAGCATATCGCGTTGTCGGGGAAGCCCGGCAGCAGCAGGATGAGGAAGAACGTCGTCGCGCCGTGGTCGTCCACAATCACGTCGAACTCCTGCAGCACCGCGTCGTCCACGACGCGCTCCACGAACGGGCGGCCGTACCGGCGGCCGAGCACGACGTTCACGATGCTCCCGGCCAGCGCCCCGATCATCCCGTACACCGTCCCCCAGAACCCGCCGAACGCGTACCCGCCGGCGGCCACGATGATGGGGGCAGGCAGCGGTGGGATGACGATCTGCAGGACCATGATGCCGATGTAGACGAGCGGCGCCACCGGCCCGTACGCCCGCAGCGCGGCACGGAGTGCTGTGACATCGTACAGCAGCGGGAACTCGCGGTGCAGGAGGATGGAGGCCGCCACGAACGCGGCAAGAAGGACGGTGGTCGCGGCTATGGCGCGCCGGAAGTCCGCCCGCGACCCGAAGATGTAGCGGTACGCCATACCGACGCATACGGCCGCGGATTTTTACAGGTATTTAACTCTGGCCGTGTCATGGCCCGCTGTCCGTGCCGGGGTGGTGTAGTGGTATCATTGGCCGCTGGGGGCGGTCAGAACCGGGTTCGATTCCCGGCCCTGGCATCGCATGGTCGACGGTATCGACGTGGCGACGCTGCGCACGCTGCTGGAGGCAGGGTCGGGAGTTCCTATCCTTGACGTCCGCAGCGCCGAGGAAGTGCAGGAGGACTGCATCGATCACGGGCGCGGCGCGCTGGTGCAGGTGCATATCGACGCGTTCCGGGAGGACGCGGCGGGGGCGGTTGCCGCGGTGCAGGATGCGGTCCGGGAGATGGAGGCGTCGCCGCCGGTCGTCGTCGTGTGCTGGGAGGGGGACTGCAGCCAGGAGGTCGCCGGGCTTGTGGAGTCTGCCGGTCTGGACGCGGTCTACCTCGAGGGCGGGATGGCTGCGTGGTCGGGAGGGGAGTGACCTTCACATCCGTTTACCAGTGGCTGTGAGCGGCGCCACATGTTTATACATGGAGGGCGTATTCGGTGATGGTGGGACGCGGTGCCGACCCTGTACATCCAGCGCGGACACGATCCGGTCGGGACGACGGACTGGCTGTCGGAGCTTGACACGGAGGCATACGGCGGCTGGCCGCGGCATGAGCGCCACCTGCTCTGCTACATCTTCACCGAGCACGGGGCGGGTGACTACACGGTCCACCTTGAACAGGATGGGAAGATGGTGCAGGTGTGGCAGGGCCGCATCCAGCGGCACGGGGGCGGCATGCGGTACCTCCACCTAGCGCAGAACTTCGATGCTGCAGGCCTGTCAGCGCGGAAGACGCCGCTCGAGGAGTGGGTGGAGGTGGAGCAGCCGGAGTTCAACCTGCCGCCGGACGTGCGGTACGGGCGGCCGAAGTGGGCGCGGGACCACAAGCTGTCCTGACCACGCGGCGTCGGCCACCAGTCGGTTACTGCTTGGTGAACTGGGCGACGTCGTCCAGCGTGTCGACGTGCGTGAGGTAGATGCTGCGGCAGCAGTACCGGTCGATGCCGAGGTCGTCGAGCACGTCCTTCGGGTCCTCGTCCCCCTCCCGGGCGCGCTCGTTGAACTCGTCCCACCGGTCGGCGATGACGGAGCCGCAGGTGAAGCAGCGTGTCGGGATGATCATGCTACCGGTAGCTCTTCTGGGTCTTGTGCCGCGCGCCCTTGCTGGACTGCGACGGCTTCCGTGTTTCCGTCCGGCGGAAGTCCTCCACGAGCAGGTACCGGTCGTAGTCCAGCATCCGCTCGCGCAGTGCCTCCGTGTCGTCGCTGTGCTCGACGAGGGCGCGGGCGACCGCCATCCGGGCGGCCTCCGCCTGCCCCATCTTCCCGCCGCCGTCGACGTTCACCTTGATGTCGACGCCGTCGGCCTCGTCGCTGGCGATCCGGAGGGGTTCCTGGATGCGCAGGCGTTCCGCCTCGCTGAGCCGAGCGAGCGGCTTCCCGTTGATGCGGATGTCGCCGCTGCCCTCCTGCAGCGTGGCGCGTGCCTTCGCCGTCTTCCGCCGTCCGATCGTGTTGACTGTCATCATGGATACACCTAGATATGGTCGGCGATGTCCGCCACCGTCACGTACCGGTTGCCGGCGAGGTCCGCGGCCGTCTTGACGTCCACCGCGTCGGCCTCGAGGTCGTCCGGGTTCCCGCGGTACGTCCGCAGCCGCTCCAGCGCGTCCCGGCCGTCCTGCCCGTCCGGCAGCATGCCTCTGACGGTGCGTTTCACGATGCGCTCTGGGGCCTTCGGGAACCGTGGCCCGTGCTCCCGGTTGCCGCGCTCCCGGCGCTCCCGGTATTTCTCGTACACGTCCTCCGCCCGGCCGGACACGACCGCCTGCTCCGCGTTGACGATATGGACCTCCTCGCCGTCCTTGGCCTGCTGCGCGGCAGTCGTCGCCAGTCGGCCTAGGATCATGTCGGTCGCGTCGATAATCATCAGCCGAGCACCTCCACGCCGCTGCCGTCCGGCCGGTCCTCGACCAGGTCCTCGATATGGGTCGCGGTCCCGGCCCCGTGCACCGCCTCCCGCGCCGACGCGCTGAAATTGAACGCTGCCACGGTCACGTCCTTGGTCAGTCGCCCGCTGCCGAGGACCTTGCCTGGGACGACGACGGTGTCGCCGTCCTCGGTGTGCCGCTCGATGCGGGACAGGTTGACGGTCCGCTGGGACCGGTTGGACCGCTGCAGTTCGTCCGCCACGCGCTGCCAGACCGCGGCATCGTTACGTCTCGCTGCTTCCTCGCACTGCTGGATGACATCCTGCAGCACGGGGTTCGTCTTCCGCTCGGTCTTCTCGTCCATCGTGTGTCTCCTCCTCGTCCGGCCCAGTGCGGGGGGTGGGATTCGAACCCACGAACGGCCTGCGCCGACAGGATCTTAAGTCCTGCCCCGCTGGCCCCCTCGTGGTTTGGCCGGGCTTGGGTACCCCCGCGTCCCCGTCTCGGGGTACAGGCCTTTTATGCCTGCGCGTCCACCGCGTCGGCGAACGCGTCAACCCGCTCCTCGAGCCGGTCGACGGCTGCCGAGACGAGCGTCCGGGGGTCGAGGCCGGACACGGACTCCACCGTGAAGTGGAACGTGTCGTCGTCCTCGTCGTATGCATATGCCGCGTTCGCGGCCTGCCACTTCGCGTGGTCCTTCCCGCGGCCGAGCACCGCCTCGGCCTCGAGGTCGATGCGGCCGTCCTCGTGCAGGTCCACCACGACGGCGTCAGGCTGCGCCGGTTCCACGTCCGCGTCCGGCACCGTGATGTCGTCCGCCGTCACGGTTCCAGGGCCCTCGGCCTGCAGCGCCATGTGCAACGTGTTCCGCGGGTCCACCTCCTCGTCGTCCTCGGGAATCTCGTAGGCGTCCGGGTCGAACGTCCACGGCAGCAGCCCGAGCCGGTGCGCGAGTATCTCGTCGAACACGCCGGAGTTGTTGTCGGCCACGTGCACGTCCTCGATCGCCAGCACAGGCACATCCGCAATCAGTGTGCGGCGGAGCGCGTTCGCGAACGCGGGCGTCGCGTCCGTGAGGTCGAACTCCACGGTCGTGTCGTCCTCTTCGGTGATCGCGATGTCCATCGTGTTACACCCTCCGCCCCCGCTTCCCGCCCTTCTCCCGCGTGGAGTCGTGCGGGACCGGGGTCACGTCCTCAATCTTCCCGACCTCGAGGTCGGACCGGGTGATGGCCCGGATAGCTGGCTGGGCGCCCTTGCCCGGCATCTTCTGCTTGGTGCCGCCCGGGCCGCGCACGCGGATGTGCACCCCGTCCAGCCCCTTCTCGTCGGCCTCGGCGGCCGCCTTCTTCGCCGCCTGCATTGCGGGGAACGGGTTCCCCTGCAACCGGCCCTTGTCCGTGATCATGCCGGAGCTGTACCGGGCGAGCGTCTCCGCGCCCGTCACGTCCGTGATATGCACCATCGTGTTGTTGAAGCTGGAGTAGATGTGCGCGATGCCCCACGTCTCGTCGTCGCTCATCCGTCATCACCCGCCACGAGGCCCTTGGACCCCGGCGCCACGCGGAGGCTGTCCTCCTCCGCCGCCGACACAAGGTAGCCGGGCACGTTGACCACATGGTCGTCGATCATGATGTGGCCGTGCGACACCAGCTGCCGCGCCTCCTTCGGCGTCGACGCCAGCCCACGCCGCTCCACGACGGTCTGCAGCCGCCGCCCCAGCACGTCCTCAATATCGATATCCAGCACGTCCTCCAGGGCCGCGTCGTCCTCAAGGATGCCAAGCCGCTGCAGCTTGTCCAGCAGCTCCTCCTCCTGCTCCGGGTCCTCCTCGGCGTTCAGCCGCCGTGCCTGCCGCCGGAACTTGCGGACGGTGCTCTGCGCCTTCCAGACCTCCCGCTTGTTCGCGAGGCCGTACCGCTGCCGCAGCTCCTTCTCCCGCTCGATGCGGTCCTCCTGCCACGCCCGCTCCGGTGTCTCGTACTGCTTCCGCTGCTGCCGCATCACTCCTCACCCTCCTCTGGCTCTTCCTCCTCCTGGATACGCGCCCGCTCCACACCAATCTTCTCGCCGCTGCGGAACGAGGACTGCGTCTTCTGCCCGCGGACCGGCAGTCCCATCTCGTGCCGCCGCCCCCGGTAGCTCCCGATCTCCTTCATACGCCGGATATCGAACTCCTGCGCCAGCTCAAGATCCGCCTCGATAAGATGCTTGTCATCCCCGGTCTCCCGGTCCTTCCGCCGGTTCCGCAGCCACGATGGGATGCCGTGCGCGTCCGGGTCCTCGATGACCGCCTCGATTTCCGCCCGCTCCTCGTCGTCCAGCGACCCGATACGCGTCTCCTGATCGAACGGGACGTTGTGGGTCACCGCGTGCGCCACGCTCGCACCGATACCGGTCACGTCGAGCAGCGCGTCCGCTATCCGCTTCGTGCCGTCAACATCAGTGCCGGCGAGCCTCACGATCTGCTGTACGTCCGCCATGTGACCACCAAGTCGGTGCTACCACCTGTTCTGAGACAAACCTTTTAAACCCTACACAGCGGCCGCAGACCGCCGCAAATCCGGTTGACAGCCCGCACAGACCCACAGCACGATAGCCCGGGGAGGATTCGAACCTCCGTCACGAGGCCCAGAACCTCGCATGATTGACCACTCCAAGACCGTGGACCGGTCTTGTGCGAGAGAACAACTCCCGCAGGGAGTTTTGACCACTACACCACCGGGCTTCAGGTCCACGAGGGGCCGCAATCCTTAAGAACGCACGCCCTGCCCGTCCCGCAGCAGGAGCAGCCGCAGCCCCTCCTCGGTCGCCGCCAAGTTCGGCGCGAGCGTCGCCGCGGCCACATCGTCCGCGTCCATCCACCGCAGCTCGTCAAACCGGTCCTCCACCGGAGCGGGCTCCCCGTCGACCACCGCGGCGATGAACGCCCGCACCCGGTAGTCGGTTCCCTCGTGCGCGAAGTCGATGTCCAGCCGGCCGTACGACGACAGGATGCGCACCTCGCACCCGATCTCCTCCCGGGCCTCGCGCCGCGCCGCGTCCCGCGGCATCTCCCCGTCCTCGACCTTGCCGGCGGGCAGCTCCCAGTAGTCCTTGTCCCGGCGGTGCAGCATCAGCACTGTACCGTCCTCCACGATGAGGTTGGCGGCCAGCGTCTCGTCGGGCATACGCCTTTTTGAAGGTCGCCGACACTGAAAAAGGGTGATGGCGGAGACACGGGTCTGCCCACGGTGCGGCTCCACCGACCTCGGGCACGACACCCCCAGCCTCCTGTCCCGGCTCGCGCTGGACGACAGCCGGGTGTGCAACGACTGCGGTTACAGCGGTATCTTCCCGGTCGTCGAGAAACGGGAGCTGGGCGAATACCGCGCCGCGGTCCGCGACAGCGACGCCCCTGTCGCCACCGACGGGCCGGCCGCGCCGTTCAGCATGACCCGCTTCCTCACCGGCGCCGTGTTCCTCCTCCTTGGCCTCCCGCTCATCGCGACGCGGCCGTGGGGCGGCGGCCTCCTCGTCGGCCTCCTCTCGGTCGTGGTCGGCGGCGCCGTCATCGCGGAACAGCTCGGCCGCCGGTGACCCCTGCTGCGTTTAAAGCTGGACGCCCCCTCAACGGCGCATGACCCGGTGGGGCCTGTTCCGCATCCCGTACCTCGCCTGGACGTGGGTGCCGCTGCTCGCCGCGATGATTGACACGGGCACAGCGCTTGCCACGGTGCTCGACGCGGTGGCGGGATGGACGCTGCTCGGTATCGGGCAGAACCTGCTGAACGACCTGTACGACGATGACCGCGACACGCTCGACCGGGACGGGCTCGTACTCCTCGCCGCCGCGGCCACGGTGCTCGGGCTGGCACTCCTCCGGCCGTACCTGGTCTACGCCGTCCCCGCCGTCGTGCTCATGACGCTGTACAGCGCCCGGCTGAAGGGGGTGCGGTGGCTGCAGAGCGCCCTGCTTGCCGGGGCCGGCATCGTGCTGCCGTTCATCTCTCTCGGCGGCAACCACGTCCTCGCCGCATACCTCGCGTTCACCGGTATCGTCATCGACCTCGTGCACCGTGTGGCGGAGGACGAGCACACCGGATACGGCAGCGGCGCGATGACCGCTGTGCGCGTCCTGGGCGTCGCCGGCGTCGCCGCCACGGCCGCAATCCTCTGGCTGCAGCCCGTCCACCGCTATCTCTGGCCGGCTGGCGTGTTCTTTGCAGGTGTGCCGGTGCTGATGGACAGGCTCGGCGGCGACGCGAAACCGACCACGATTTACGGCGGCGTCCTCTTCGTCGTCTACCTGCTCGGGGTCGTGGCGGCGCGCGGCCTCCTCGCCTAGTCCTCCATGTCACGCCGCGGCTCCTTCCGGTCGTCGAGGAACACGACGATGAGCTCGCCCGCGACGAACCCGGCCATCCACAGCAGCATAAACAATGCGTACGCGTAGAACGACCCAGTCATCACGGCCGCGGCCAGGGCCACGTATGCAATCCCCTCGACGGCGTAGTGAGCCCGGATCACCCGCCGCAGCCGCGGGCTGCTGTACCCGTACGGCTTCAGCAGCATCCACAGCTCGGACCCGAGATCGATGAGGATGCCGGAGACGAGGAACGCGAGCGTGAACGGCGCGGTGAGGCTCCGGTCCGCCAGCAGCAGCCCGAGCACGACGAGATACGCGGCTGCGGCTGCGGTGCTAGCCGCCATCAGCGCGATCTCGTCGATGACGCGCCGCCGGTCGGTCCCCTCCCACTCCGGCGGCACCCGTCCGGGATCGGTCGCCATACAGTGCACCGTGCCGCCGCGCCGGTTTAAAGCTATCCGTCCGCTGTGTCAGCCGCGAGGTCGAGCAGCGCCGCCTCGAGCTCGTTCTCCACGAACTCGTCCCGGAACGCCTCCGTGTCAACAGCCTCAAGCTTCTTGAGGAACTCGCCGAAATGGTACCGGAGCTGCTTCCACTCGTCCACCGTCACCGCCTCCACGTCCTCGCCCATACACCAGCTCCCCTGCCGGACGGTTAAGAACCTTCCCCCGCGGCTAGACGAGGGCGGCAAGGTTGACGAGGAACAGCCCGTACAGCAACAGGAGCGTTCCGCCCTCCCATTTCGTGATCTCCCGGTCCTGCGTGATGAAGAAGTACAGCAGCGTCGCGAACACCATCACCGGCAGCCCGAACCCGCGGATGGCGTCCGGGACCACAAGATCCCCGACGAACGCCGGGACGCCCATGACGGCGAACGTGTTGAAGATGTTGGACCCGAGGATGTTCCCCACCGCGATCTCCGGGGCCCCGTTCCGCGCCGCCGCCAGGCTCACCATCAGCTCGGGCAGCGATGTCCCGACAGCCACCGCGGTCACCGCGATGATGCCGGTCCCGATGCCCAGCATCCCCGCCATCGCGATGATAGACGAGACAAGGATGTGCGCCGCGACGAACACCAGCACAAGGCTACCGGCCAGCACCAGGTAAGTCCGCGCCCCGACGGGCTGCGCCTCCAGCGCCTCCTCCACATCTTCCACCAGCACCGTGTCGGCGGCGTCCTCCTTCTCGTGGATGGTGAAATGGACGTAGACTACGAGCGCGCCGAGGAACAGCACGCCCTCCAGCACGGTGAACGGCGAGGTCCAGACAGCGACCGCGAGGAAGACTGCGGACCCGGCCAGCAGCGGAAGGTCAACCCGCATCATATCCCGGTCGACGCGGATACCCTTCCCGACCACTGCGGCTGCCCCGAGGATGAGAAAGATGTTCGCGATGTTCGACCCGACCACGTTCCCCACCACGATCTCCGGCGCCCCCTCCACCACGGCCAGCAGCGACGACACGAGCTCGGGCAACGACGTCCCCACCGCCACGATGGTCACGCCCACGATGAACGGCGACAGCCCGAACGACAGCCCTAGCCGCTCGGCCGCCGTCGTGAACCGGTCAGCAGCCGCCAGCAGGATGGCCAGTCCCGCCACGAACAGCCCGGCCTCCACCAGCAGCGTCGCCATGCACCCGCCTTCACGCCGCCCGCTCATAAAGCATGTGGCCGCCCGCCGGAACGCTTAAACACCTCCCCCCCACACACCGCGCCGCAGGCCCGGGTGGCGGAGTGCCGCACCGTGACCGGTGCTCGTATCCGCCGCCCCCAGCAGATGCCCGGGTGGCGGAGTCTGGCCCAACGCGCCCGCCTTGAGAGCGGGTGGGCGCGAGCCCTCGCAGGTTCAAATCCTGCCCCGGGCGTTCCCAACAGTATGTACAGACGGGGCGAAACGATTCTCTCCTCGTGTACCCGTTCTGGGCGCTCTCGATTGTGTGGAAGATTTCCGCTTCGTGAGGCGATCTACCTGTCTGACGTCCTCTGTACGGGAGACAGTCGTTCTATGCGCCTAGCGCTGTATGCTACGGTCCGGCGGTTGCTCCTTCGACCAGATAGCCCGCGCTTTAAGTGCGGCGAGTATAATGGGGATGGTATGTCTGAGAAAAAGTTCCAGGACTACCAGCGGCACATGATTCCTGTCCACGTAAAGAAGGAGAGCACGCGGGAGAAGCCGTTCGTTGTAGCATTTGACCGCGGCGGCCGGTACGCCGCCGGTGACCGCCTGACCAGGGACGCGTTCCAGGACGTGATCAAGGCGTACGACGCGGCCATCATCCACCGGAAGAAAGGCGACCACCCCTCCCAAACCAACAGATTCCTGCTGTACGGCGAGGCGAAACACACGGTCGAGGCCAGCACGCATATCGAGACGGTCACCGAACGGGAAGCATCGATAGAGGTCGCTGGCCCCATACGGTGGTTCAACCACGGCAAAAAGCTATCCGTAGACGCCACCATCGGCCTCCACTGCCTCCGCGAAGACGTCTGGGAGGACCTGCCATAGCCTGGCATCAGGCCGCATCCATCTGGCCGGTGTTCCCGCAGGCGGCAGCGCGTCAGCCGAGGCAGTTCCGCGTGTAGACCTCCTCGCCGCCGTACGTCACGCGGAGCTGGGCGCCGATATCGCAGTCCAGCCAGTTCCGGTCGAACCGGAGCACGCACAGGTCGCCCGGCCCGACGGCGTCCGCCGCGCAGCCGTCCCGGTCCACGACCGTGCCGTCCTGGTGGAGGCGGAACAGGCTGCCGTTCAGCGTCTGGCTACCGCGGTTCTTCAGCACCAGCGTCCGGTCCGCCGCGTCGAACAGGCGGAACCCGACGGCCGGTCCATCGGCCGCGGCCGGTCCGGCGGTCCGGAGGCAGTCGGCGACCGCCCCGTACGCCTCGGCGTCCGCGTCGCATCCTGCATCGGCCCGGTCAAGATGATCGACAGCGGCGGCGGACAGCGTCCGGAGCTGCTCCTGCAGGGCCGAGTTGTTCGCCTGCGCGGCGTCGATCTGCCGCTCCAGCTGCTGCTGCTCCATCCACTGCAGCCCGATGCCGGCGTACGCCGCCACCAGCCACAGGACGAGGAACACCGCCGCGTACCGCCGCCCTGCCGCGTCCATGCCGCGTGCTGTGTCGCCCGCACATAAAAATCGAACGGTCCGGCCCCGAGGCAGCTGACGGGAGTCGGAGCCGCGTGTCCGGTGAGCGGCGGCGCGCTACACGTTGCCAGCGGCGCGGCTGCGGGTATAGTCGTCGAGGATGGTGCTGTGGTCGAAGGCGAGCGTGCCGGGCAGGTCGTCGACGGGCACCCACCGTGCGTCGGCGGCGTCCGACCCGGCCTCCAGCGCGTCTCCGGTTGTGGGGGTGGCGTGGAACGCGCAGCTGACGACCCGGCCGCGGGGGTCGCGGTCCGGTGCATCGTAGACGCCTACGAGGTCGTGTACGTTGACGGTGATACCGGTCTCCTCCTGCACCTCCCGGGCGGCGGCGTCCTTCAGCCGTTCATCCGTATGGACGTGGCCGCCGGGCAGCGCCCACATCTCCTCGAACGGTGGCTGCCCGCGCTGCACGAGGAGGACGTGGTCGTCGCGGGTGACGACGGCGTCGACGGTGAGGTGTGCGAGGTTGTCCATGGCTACCACTGCTTCGGGTACGTGTCCTTGTCCATGTAGACGCGGTCAAGGACGGCGACGGTCTCGTCGGTCTCCTGCATCGTCGCGGTGTCGGTCTCGGCGTGGGCAGTGGCGACGAGCTCGCCCTTGAGGGTGAGGAGGGCGACGAGGTCGCCGCGGTCGATGCCGGAGGTGAGCGTGGCGATGCCGCCGCCGCCCAGGTCGGCGCCGTGGGTGAGCGCGGCGACGGCGGAGTCCTTGACCACGACCTTGGGGAGGTGGCGGACGCCGGCTTCAACGGGGAGCACGATGCCGCGCAGCCGGTCGGGATCGTCGTCCTCCTGCCAGAACCGGTAGGCGTCGGCGAGGTCCTGCAGGGTGTGGGCGTCGTCCTCGGTGAAGGCGCCGGCGCGGGTGCGCCGCAGCTCCGTTAGCTCGCCCGTCGTCCCCAGCGCCTCGCCGAGTTGCTCGGCGAAGGTGCGGACGTAGAATCCTTTCTCGCAGTCCAGCCGGAGCAGCAGGTCGGGGCCGTCCACCTCCAGCACCTCCAGGCTGTACAGCTCGCGCTCCCGCTCCTCGCGCTTGACCGCGCTCTTCTCCGGCGGGACCTGCGTGACGGTGCCCACGAACTCCTGTGCCGCGTGTGCCACCGCGTCGCGGCCCTGTGCGTCGTCGAGGGTGATGCGGGTGACGTAGGTCTTGTCGGCGGTGGAGAGGGGGCCGAGGACCCGGGTGCCGTCGTCGCCGACGACGGGGAGGACGCCCGTGGCGTGCGGGTCGAGGGTGCCAGCGTGCCCGGTCTTCCCGCGCTCCAGCACGGTCTTGGTCCAGGCGGAGATCTGGTTAGATGTGGGGCCGTTGGGCTTGTCAACGATGACGAGGCCGTTCCCAAGCAACGCCTCGATATCCCGCTGCTCCGGGCGCTCACCGTATGCCCAGTCCGTCTCCGCGTCGTCGCGGACGTACCATTCCCGCTCCTGCATGGGTGCGTGGAGGGGCGGGGAGGGCTTTAAAGGTGGGTGGTCACTGGACGCCGAGCTTCTTGCGGAAGAGGTATGTGAACGGGATGGAGACGAGGATGTACGTGCCCAGCCAGCCGAGCTCATCCTGGAGGAACGGCAGCGTGATGGGTAGCGGCACAATCTCGGCGGCGAACTTGGCGGTGGCCTCACCGTCGTTCACCCGCACCTGCTTGAGCTTGAGCGGCAATGTGTCGAGCGTGGTCGTGTCACCCTGCGCCAGCTCGGTGCCGGCGACGGTCACCGTGGAGCTGTTGCGGTCCCTGAGGGTGACCGGGACGGTGTGGCCGTTGATCGCGAGGTCGCCGGTGTAGGTGCCGTCGGCCGCGGCGAGGGTGACGACCGGGGTGAACGTGCTGTACATCCAGGGAAGCAGCACGAAGAACAGGACCATGGACGCGAGCATGGGCTTGAGCATGAGCGTGAAGAACTCCTTCTGCAGCGACGCCATCTCCTTCATGTGCTTGTTCGCCTGCTCCGTGTCCCCGTCATCCTTCGCCGCCTGCATCTTCTCGTTGAGCGCCTGCCGCTCGTCCTTCAGCTCCTGGTACCGCTCCACGTCCATCAGCAGGTAGTAGAGCAGGGAGAGCACAGCGGAGAGGAAGACGGAGACGACGACGATGGTCAGCCGCGCCCCAGTCAGCAGCCCGCCGACGGACAGGAGCGGAGTGAGCAACGGGTCGAACGTGTAGGGGAACAGCGGCTGCATGATGCCGAGGAACACGTCGATGATACCGCCGTATGCCATGGCCTTCCAGCACCGCCGCAAGCTTTTAAATCAATGTCAGGGGGCGCCGTGCTCCATGAATTTCCGGAACGTGGGGTGCATCTCCTCCATGTGCTGCTTCGCAAGCTCCTCGTACAGCTGGAACGCGATCATGACGGCGAGCAGGATGCCGGTGCCGGAGCCGAACGCGTTGGTGAAGTTCGCGACCGCGGCGAGCATCCCGACGAACGCGCCGCCGAGGACAGCGAGCGGAGGGATGTACCGGTTGAGAATCTTCTCGATGACGCGGGTGTCCTTCCGGTGGCCGGGCACCTTCATCCCGATGTTCGCGATCTGGTCCGCGACCGATGCCGGGTCCTGCCCGGAGGTGCGCATCCAGAAGATGGAGAAGATGGCGGAGCCGACGATGTAGAACGTGCTGTACGTGATGATCTGTACGATCTGTGTCAGCGGGACCTGCATCGTGAACGTGGTGAGCGTGTTCCACACGTTCTGCGGGAAGTTGGTGGGGGCGGTGAAGTAGTAGAGCAAGGTGTTGGCTGCTGGCGCGGACTGCCCGCCGTACGAGGCCGGGTCGACGATGGCGAAGTTGAGGATGGACAGGGAGACGCCCTGGTTCGCGAGCATGGTGAGGATAAGCTGCAGGTTGGACAGGAGCGCGCCGACGAAGATGACCGGGATGACGTTGGTGTAGACGAACTTGAGCGGCCATTTCTGCCCGAACCCGCGGACGTTCCCGAACGTGAGCGGGATCTCCACGCGCATCGCCTGGGCGTAGACGGCGACGAGGAACACGATGATGGTGAACCCGAAGCCGACGAGCGACGGCACGAGCTGGTCCAGGCTGGCGCCGGAGAAGATGAGCATGATGAGGCCGACCGGGTCACCGCCGACCTGGAACCACAGCTCCTGCCCCGCGGTGAACGGCGACGCGATCTGGATGAGGATGCGCTGGGAGACGCCGGCGAGGATGAACAGGGAGACGCCGGAGCCGAACCCCCATTTCTTGATGATCTCGTCCATGATGATGATGAAGATACCGCCGATGGCGACCTGAAACATGACGAACGCGATCAGGACCGGTCCCGCGCCGGCCGCCGGGCGGATGGCGCCCATGCCGACGAACGCGATGGCCTCGAAGATGCAGAACAGGTACGCGAGCACCTTCTGCGTGCTCTGGAACCGCTGCCGTCCCTTGCTGGTGTTGGTATCCCACGGCAGGATGTCCGCACCGACCAGGAGCTGGAGGATGATGGATGCGGACACGATCGGGCCGATCCCCAGCGTGATGAGCGTCCCGATCTGGGAGCCGAGGATGGTCTGCAGCTGCTGCAGCTGCTGGATCTGCCCGCTGCTGGCTCCGTAGATGACGATGGAGCCCATGAGGAAGTACAAGATGAGGATGATGCCCGTCCACGTGAGCTTGTCGCGGAACCCGAGATCGCGGTCCGGCCCCTCCACCGCTGGCAGCATGTTCGCAATCGTGGTGACAAGCGCCATGGGAGCCTCCCCGCTACTCGTCGGTGACCGATGCCTCGTTGCCGCTGGCCTCGATCTGCTCCCGCGCACTGTCCGAGAACGCGGGCGCCGTGATATCGATATCCTTGGTCAGCCGGCCGCCGCCCAGCACCTTGTCGAAGCCGGCGCCTTCCGCGTCGAACCGGTAGCCGCCGTCCGTCTCCTCCGCGACACCCTCCGCGACGAACCGGTCGATCCGCTGGTCGATCTCCTGCAGGTTGATCGTCTCCGCATCCGTACTGCCCGGACGGGTGAACCCGTGTTCACCGAGGTGGTCCTCCTCGATGCCCTGCATCTTCTTGTGCGTCGCCTTCTTCCCGCGACCAGCCTTGCCCCGGCCACCGCGGTTGCCGGCGCCGCGCGTCTTCTTCGAGGACCCGTGCCCGTGTGTGCCGCTTCCTCTGTCCTTGTTCCCCATCGTCACCGCCTCAAATCATCCGCTCCAGTAGTGCATCCATATCGTCGCGTTTTCCCAGTGATCCGCCCTGCCCGGCCTGCTGCCGCGTCCCGTCGAACCCCTTCGACGGCGGGGAGAGCCGGAACGGGAGCTGCATCCCTTTGCTCGCGAGCTTCCACGGGGTCGTCTCGCCATCGACCAGCGCCGCCGCAACGGCCTCGACGGAGTCGTATCCGAGCTCGTCGGCCGCGTCCGGAAGGTCCATGCCGTTGACCGTGCCGCGCCGTGCCAGCAGTGTCTCCACCGTCTCGTCGGAGACCGTGCCGTACGCCACGTAGTCCTTCACCTGGTTCAGCATGCCGCCGTGCGTGTCGTCGTCCGGGATCAGCACGCAGTTGTGCTTGTTGTGGAGTCGGAGCTGCTGGAGTGTCTCCGAGGCCTTCTTCCGCGTGTCGGACACGCCACGGATCCGGACAGCAGCCAGCATCTATACCGGCCCCCTGACGAGCCCGGTATCCTTCTCGATCTGCTCGTCGGTCTTGATCTTGTTCAGCTCCTTGAACGCGTTGTACACGGCCTTGATATGGTTCTCCCGGGCGCGCGTGTTGCCCCGGGACCGGATCCACAGATCCTCGATACCCGCCAGCTCCACGATTTTCTGCACGCCCTCGGACGCCGCGATGCCGGTGCCGCGTGGCGCGGGCTGCAGCTCGACCTCGACCGACCCGGACTTGCCGGTGGCGCGGAACGGGAGCGTGGTCGGCTCGGTCCCGGTGTCTTCCCAGGAGCCGTTCCCCCGCCGCACCCGGATGAGGTTGAGCTTGGCGTTGTCCCGGGCCTTGTCGATGGCGTCCCGGGTGTCGTCGGCGTGGGCCTCGCCCAGCCCGACGAGCCCGTTCCGGTTCCCGACCACGACCATCGCCTTCGTGTTGAACCGGCGGCCGGACTTGTGCATCCGCACCGTCCGCTTCGACACGATACGGCGCTTGCCGCCGCCCTTGCCGGGCGTGCCGCCGATGAGGATGACCTCGTCCTCGAGGTCTGGGACAAGCTGGTCGACGATCTCGGGCTCCCGGATCTTCTCGGTACTGTCCATCACGGCCTCGATGTCGTCCACCCGGCCCTGCACGACCTTCCGGCCGAGCTCCGTCTTCGGCCGCCACACCTCGTCATCGTCCTCTGCCATCATGCATCACCATAGCTATCATCGATACTGTCCCGTGCGTCCGCGAACATGTCGGTCACGCCGTCTTCCTCGTACTCATCGATGTGGGCGCCCTGCATCCGGTCCTCGTCCGGGGTCACCGCCTCGTCGACATCGATGTCGAGCCCGGCGTCGGCGAGGCCCTGCAGCACGGCGTACCGCCGCCCGCGGTCCTCCGGCTTCTTCAGCCCGAGGTCCGGGACCGCCGTCTCTACGCCCGCGTCCAGCGCGCGCTTCCCGGCGAGGTAGCCGGTCAGGTACGCGGCCGGCGTGTTGCCGGTGTGCTGGTCCCAGCCGTGCTCCGCCAGGTGTCGGGACGTGGCAGCTGCCACGGTCTCGTCCCCGTCCGGCCGGTACGCGATGAACTGGACTGCGGCGTTGCTGTTGGACAGGCGGACGACCGCCCGCACCTCGCCCGACTTCAGCTGCTCCAGCCGCTGCTGGTAGTCGGTGCGCTGCTCGCGCCGCCGCCGGTGCGGGACCGTGTCGCGTGCGTCCTCCGCCATCAGTCGTCACCGATGTTCTTCTCGATATACAGCTTCATGTGTTTCTTGTTCCGGAAGAAGCCGCCGGACGCCATGTCGTACAGCTCGCGGTACTGGCTGCTGGTCAGCTCGTCCTCGTCCCGCATCCGCTTCAGCTCCGTGCGGAGCGCCCGGATCTTGTCCGTCCATTCCTGCTTGTCGGAGCCGCGTGCGCCCTGCGTCCCTTTCCGGGAGCCGTGACCCTGCTGTCGGCCCTTCTTCCGCTGCTCGTCCCGTTCTCGGGCGCGGCCGCGGCTGACGCCCTGCTTGTCCTGCTTGTCGATGACGCCGGACTCGACGAGGTTCCGGATATCCTGTTTCGTGATGGCATCCTGCACGTCCCCGATGCGGTCCGGGTCGATCCACACCCGGTTCTCGCCGACGCCGAGGACGTCGGCCGCCATCCGCTTCTGTGTCGAGAGGTCTGTCATCGATATCACCTAGTTGTTCTGTAGCTCGCCCGGCTCCCCTTCCTGCAGCACCACGTACTCGGTGAACCGTGTGCCGCAGGCCGGGCACTCCCGGTGGTCGTCCGCCTGGTCGGCGAAGTCGCCACACGTCGGGCACTTGTCCGTGTCCGACCGGAAGAACGCGGACCCGATCTGCTGCATCACTGGGCATCACCCTCCTCAGCAGTCTCCTGTCCGGGGTTGAGCACATGGATATCCTGATCCGCGGCCGCCTCAATGATGGCCGCACGCTTCCGCCCGCCCACGCCGGACGCGATGCGCACCGCCTCCGTCTCCGGGTCGACGCCCTCTAGGTCCTCGGGCCGGTGCACGCGCACCTCCTCGAAGCCGGACGGGTGCAGCCCCCGCGTCTCCACGGGCGTCCGCCGTCCGATGCCGGGCATCGGCGCCGCGTGCGCCTCCTTCCGCCGCTGCGGGCTGTGCTTGCCGCGCGGCCGCCGCCATGACTCAGGGACGCGACCGTGCTTGTGGCTGTTCTGCCGCTTGAAGTCGTCACTCATCGCCGGCCACCCCACGGTCTGTCAGGTAGACGCCGTCCTGGAACTTCCGCGGGTCGCGGTCGCCCTTGTAGCATGCCTGCTCGATACGGGCCGCCATCTGCCCGACGGCCTCCTTGTCCGCCCCCCGGACCACGACATCCTCCCCGTCGACCGCGACCTCGACGCCGTCCGGGATGGGAAGCTCCCGCGGGGAGCGCTCCCCGATGAAGTTGCTGATGACGAACTCGTCACCCTCGACGGCGAGATCCATGGGGAAGTGCTGGTAGAACCCCTGCATCACGTACTCGTAGCCGCGTGTCACGCCCTCGACCATGTTCCCGACGTGGGACGCGTACGTGCCGACGACGGCCTTGACGTCCCGCCGGTCGCTGTCCGCGGATACAACCACCGCGTCCCCGTCGACCTGCACGTCGACGTCCGGGTGGTCCAGCCGCTTCGTCACGGCCGTATCACCCTGCTCCACGGTGATATCGTCACCGTCCACGGTCACGTCGACGCCGTCCGGTATCTCGACAGTCCGTTCCATGCATACTAACCTCAGTAGACGTACGCGAGCAGCGCGCCGCCGTGCCCTTCCTCCTGTGCCTGTTTGTGCGTCATCACGCCCTGTGGCGTGGTGACGATAAGCTCCCCGAAGTTCCGCGCGGGTAGGTACCGCTTCTCGTACTCCCGGTACTCGTCCTTCCCGACGTAGAACCGCGGCTTGATAGCGTTGCAGTCGTTCAGTCGCGTCTCGACCTCGACCTTGAACTGGCCGCCCTGCCCGTCATCGATTTCCTCGAACACGCCGATATAGCCGTGCGCCTGCATCACCTGCAGCAGCTCCTTGATCAGGTCGGACGTCGGCGAGATGGTCGCCTCGTTCCGCCCGGTCTGCCGCGCGTTCTTCACCGCGCTCAACGCGTCCGCCACGATATCCTGCTGCATCTTTCCTCCCTCTCAGCTCATCTTCTTGAAGCCGAGGCGCTCGGCGATTTCCCGGAAGCACTGCCGGCAGTAGTACAGGTCGTACTTCCGGATGATGCCGCGACCGCGCCGCCCACAGCGGCGGCATTTCCGCTTCGCCTTCCCGAAGTCCCGGTCCTTCGGCGCACTGTGCTTCCGGAACTTCTTCCTGACGCCTTCCTTCTTGTCCAGCTGTTTGAGCACGCCGTCGTAGCTCCTGTCAGCCTCAACCTTTTAACCGGTCAGACGATGTCGGCCCCGAACCGGTCCCGGACGAAGTCCTGCGCCTCCTCCGCCGTGATCCGGTGGTCCTGACCGACCTCGTTCGGCTCCTTGCGTTTCTTGGTGCGGAATCCGGGCCGCTCCAGCACGACCGCGACCTCGAACCCCTTCATCCCGATTTCCGGGTCATAGTCAACCCCGGGCATGTTGATATACTCGTCCACGCCGACCGAGAAGTTCCCCTGCGTGTCGAACACCGAGGCCGGCAGCTCATCGCCCTTCGCCTCCAGCACGCGCGCCACGAACTCCTCCGCCGCCTCCCCGCGCAGCGTGACCTTCGCACCGACCTGCAGCCCGTCACGCAGCCCGAACCCCTTCGCCGCGTCACCGGACTCCGTCCGCACCGGCTCCGTCCCGGTCAGCTTCCGCAGCAGCTTCACGCCCTGCTCGACGGCGTCACCGACCTCGCCGGCACCGAAGTTCACGACCACCTTCTCCACGCTGATCTCCCGCATCTCCTGCTCACTCATCGATATCGACCTCCGGCTCGTCCTCGCCCACCACGTACACATGCTCGGCCACGGTCTCCTGCTCCTCGCCGTCCACGTCCAGCACGACCCGCGTCGCACCCAGCCCGCCACCGTCCTCGATCAACACGATCTCCCCGACCGCGCCACGGTGCTGTCCGCCGGTCACGTACCCGACGTTCCCTTCCGCCATCGGTAGCTCGTCCTCGATCTCCAGGTCCGGCACCGAGACGACTAGGGAACTCTGCGTCGCGTACTCCGCATCGACCTCGATATTGTTGCCGTCCGCCAGGTTCAGCTGCGTCACACCGCCCTTCAGCGTCGTCTTGTCCGCCACCCGCGACAGCTTCCGCTCCGCGTCATCGGCATCGATTTCCCGCAGCACGAATCCGTCCCCGGCCAGCAGCACCCGGTAGTACTCGTCGATGGACGGGAACCCGAGCACGTCCATGAACCCAACCGTCACGTCATCATGCCGCTGCACGCGGCCGTTCACCTCGACCTTCCCGTTCGCCAGCAGCTGCTTCACCTCGGACCGCGACGCCGCGTACTCCAGGACGTCACGCAGCACCACGGTCAGCGGCAGCCCCGCATCGGCCGCGTGCGGGCCCTGCGGGGTCACCACGTACGCACCCTCCTTCCGGTCGACCGGGTACGACTGCGGCGCGGATAGCCGCTTCTGGTGGTCACTCATCGTCAACCCTCCGCTCAAGCCACTCGACGAGGGTCGTCCTGTCCTTGTTGTCCTGTTCTGCCTCGAGCACCTTTTCGG
>CAZAFX010000004.1:0-3098 GCA_964484895.1 uncultured archaeon
ATTGACCCATGGCGCTGACGACCGAGGTTGTGTCACTGTTCGAGGGGCACACGGTACTCCTCCTCATCGCGCTCATCGCCCTGTTCGTCGTCGCCTACCGCGTTCTCAAGGCCGTCATCAACACGGCCATCGTAGCGGTGCTCTCCGGGGTCTACCTCGTCGCCCTGAACATCGTCGGGGTGGGACCCCCGGTGAACTTCGACAACGTGATGCTGTTCATGGTACTCGGCACGGCGTTCTTCGTGCTCTACTCGGCGCTTGAACTCCTCATCGCCACGTCCACCAGCCTCATCGACGCGCTCGGCACTCTCAGCCACTGGCTCGCCGCCCCGTTCCGCATGCTCGGCGGCGACGGCGACGACACCGCACGGACGCGCGATACCGGGTCGAGCGAGAAGGAGATTGTGCTGGAGGAGGTCCGCGATGAGTGACGACACAACGTTCACCCTGAAGGACGGCGAGGCCACGTACGACAGCTTCTTCGACGCCGTGACGGTCGCCGAGGCCAAGGCGTCGGAGGAGAACAGGGCAGTCACCGTCTGTCGGAGGCTGCTCAACACGTTCGAGGATCTTGTCCGTGTCCATCCGGACGGCCGCCGGGAGACGCTTGCCGACGACTTCGAGCCGGACACCTAGCTACTCGGCGCCGACCTGGACCTCGCCCAGCACCGCCCGGTGCACCCGTCCCTCAAGCACGATCGTCCGGGCCGCATCCACCGTCACGTTCCCGTCGAACCCCTGGAACACCGCCCGCTCATCGTCCACGGCGATCCCGGTGCCGGAGGCGTTGACGGCGCCGGACGCGTCCTGGAACGACAGCGTCTGGTCCGTGACGCCGACGACGGACAGCCGCGAGACCGTGCGCCCGGACAGTTCCACGACGGTGGGCGAGGAGTAGTTGAACGTGAACTGCCCCACAGCCACCTCCCGGGCCGTCCCGGCGACCGTCATGTTGTCCCGTGTCGCCGCGACCGACCCGGTGAACCGGCTGAACCGGACGGTGCCGTTCCGCGCTACGGTCAACGTCGAGTCGCCCACGGTGACAGGGGTCCCGGCGTCGACCGTCAGGGTCAGGTCGGCCGGCCGTCCCACCTCGAGCGACAGCTCCGCGGCATCGAGGCGGGCGGACACCGTGGTGTTGGCGGGACGTTCGGTCGCTCCGTCGAACAGTCCGTCGACGCTCGGACGCCGCACATCCTTGAGGGCCCCCAGTACGTCCTCCGAGGACAGCCCGCCCTCAGACATCCCGACCGCTATCGCCAGCAGCGTGAGAAACACGGCGGTCAGAACCCGGAAGTCCATGCGCATAAAAGCGTGGCCGGAACCGTTTAAAGGTATGCCCGTGCGCGTGGTCGTCGTCGAACCCGAGGAAGCCGGTAACGTCGGGTTCATCGCCCGGCTCGTGGAGAACTTCGCTGTCGACGAGTACGTCCTCGTTGCCCCGCAGTGCGACCCGCTGTCCGAGGCTGCGCGGCGCCATGCAAGCAACGCCGAGCAGACGCTGCTCCAGGCGCGCACAGTCCCGGACATCGACGCCGCGGTGGACGGCTGCGACGTGGTCGCCGGGACGACCGGTATCACCGCGTCCGCGGACAACGTCCGGCGCGCCGCCGCCACCCCGGACCAGTTCGCGGCCGATATGCCGGCGGACGAGACGGCAGCCATCGTCCTCGGCCGCGAGGGGACGGGCCTCACGAACGCTGAGCTCGACCGGTGCGACTGCGTCGTCTCCATCCCGGCCGCGGACGACTACCCGGTGCTCAACCTGTCCCACGCCGCTGCCGTCCTGCTCCACGCGGTCTACCGCGCCGACAGGGTCGACGAGACGGCCGCGGACGGTGAGCAGCGCGCGGCACTCGAACACCTATTTAAAGGTGCCGTGGACAGTCTTGAATGGGAGGAGTCCCGGCAGGAGAAGGCGGTCCGCGCCTTCAGGAATGTTCTCGGGCGCGCCCACCTGACCGCGGTCGAGTGCCGGCTGCTCCTCGGCGCGCTCCGCGACCTCGCGGACGCGGTGGACAACCACTGAGGTGTACACGACATGGTACTGTTCCCGGGGATGGGCGGCGACTTCAGCATCCTGCAGATGCTGTTCTCGCTCGTGATGCTGGGCGTGTTCTTCCTGTTCTTCCCCCGCATCATGCTGTTTCAGATCATGTACAAGCTGCGGAAGGCGGTCACGCGGCTGGAGGAGCACGCGGCGGAGACGGAGACGCAGTTTATCAACGCGGTCGCGGCAGGACCAGGATATGATCTGCGCCCGGCGATGGAGCCGATGAAGAACATGGTGCTGTCGCCACCGACCGACATCGACCCCGCGGGTCTGGTCGACAAGCTCGAGCACGTCCTCGACGTGTCCGACGACAAGATGGAGCGGTTCGTGACCGACCTCGCGGACAGGGAACTCAGCGACGAGGAGCAGGCGAACCTGCAGATGGCGTTCAAGGGAGTGTACGGCACCCAGCAGATCTTTGTGTTCGTCCGCCACTTCAAGGAGCTTATCGAGAACACCAGCAACTACCAGCTCGGCGGGATGATGCAGATGATGCTCCCGCTGTACGAGGAGATCGCGGAGAGCCAGAAGGAGGCGACGGACGCCTTCATCAATGGGGTTCCCATCGGCGACGCTGTCGGCCCGCTCGTCGCCGCCCACTTTATGCACAGCGAGCCGGAGGAACTGGCGGAGGACGTGGTCAAGACGACGGAGGACTACGACGGCACCACCGTCCACGTCGTCAAGTCGAACGGGCCCGGCTCCCGGCTCGGCAAATACGGCGAAGCCATCGCCCAGGTCGCCGAGGAAGAGGACATCGGCCGCGCCATCTTCGTCGACGCCGGCATGCGGTTCGAGGGCGAGGAGACCGGCAAGGTCGTTGACGGCACCGGCGTCCTGATGGGCGGCCCGGGCGTCGAGAAGTTCAAGATCGAGGAGGTCGCGGACGACCACGACATCGACCTTGAAGGATACATCGTCAAGCAGAGCGGGCCGCAGGCCTCCAAGCCGATGCACAGCAAGATCTACGCGGCGGTCCCTGACGTCGTTGACCACGTCGAGCAGGAGATCATGTATCCGCCCAACCCGGGCAGCGTGTACCACA
>CAZAFX010000004.1:3108-7050 GCA_964484895.1 uncultured archaeon
GATCGCCGACACCGATTCCGATATCCTCCTCGTCGGCGTCGGGAACACCATCGGCGTCGGCAACAGCGCCGCCAGCACGGAGACTGTCCCGGACACGCTTGAGGACTACTGGGCGGAGGAAGAGGGCGAGACATCATCGTACTTCGGCCTCATGAAGGCGTTCCCCATGGGCGGGGGCGACTGGTTCTCCGGCAGTATGCTGCACCGCTTCCTCCCGGGCATGGCGGCAGCACAGCAGCCGACGAACACGTTCGAACTGTTCCAGCGCCTCGTCCGCTAATCATCCCTCCGAGAGGTCCTGAAGCCCGTACCCGGCGTACCGCTGCGCCGTCTCCCAGCACACCTCTGACCGGTACGGTGGCAGCACACCGGCATCCACCCACGTGTCCACCGCGTCACCGTACCCGTGGCCGTCCGCCGCATCTCGCATCGCCCGGCTGTCCAGCCGTCCCGTGTCCTGCAGGCCAGGCTGCGTGAACGCGCGGAAGACGGGGGCCGGCACGACGTCCGCCGTCGCGTCGGCCTCGCCGTACACGACGGCCACGTACACCGGACCGGCGTCGTCCCGTTCGACGCGGTAGACGGCATCCTGGTCGGCCACCCAGGCGTCCACGTCCATGTGCACCTCCACCCATCGACGTTTAAACCGTGCACGGCACCACACCGCCCTTAAAACGGTTGGTGTCCGCTGGAACCGTATGACGCGGATGTGGATGGTGGCCCCCGCCGTGCTGTGCGACCAGCACCTGCTCGGCGAGCACAAGGAGCTGCACCAGCTCGTCGGACACATCCGCGCTGGAAACACCGCGGTCGTGGCAGGCCACGCCGACCGTGGACAGGTAGACACCAGCCGTATCCAGGACCGGCATACGGCGCTCGTCGCCGAGATGGACCGCCGCGGGTTCGCTCACGACTCGCCCATGGACTACACCGACGACCTGGCCATGGGTGCGGTGGATGCCGCCCGCAACCGGGAGGAGCTTCGGGACCGGTGCGACGACTGCCGGGCACGGATGGACGCGGCGGACTGACCGGTGGTACCGGCCGACTGCCGCGGCACCGTCCATTATTTATAAGATTTCGGTGGAAGGCTGTACCAGCCATGAGCCTGCGCCCTGCACGCATCTACCGGGACAAGCCGGGGCAGCCGTACACCCGGATGTCGCAGAAGAAGGACAAGGATAACTATATCACCGGGGCGCCGGCACCGAAGATTCAGATCTTCGAGACCGGGCAGAAGGCGAAGGAGTTCGCGGACGAGCAGAAGGTATCGCTCCGCGTGGACGAGGAGTGTGCCATCCGTGGGAACGCCCTTGAGGCGGCACGAATCGCGGCGAACTCCCACCTGCGGAAGGAGCTCGGCCTCGAGCACTACCATCTCAAGGTGAAGGTGTACCCGCACCACGTCCTCCGGTACCACCCGCTGGCCGGCGTGGCGCAGGCGGACCGGTACTACGAGGGGATGCGGAAGCCGTTCGGCCGGCCGACCGGCCGGGCGGCGCTGGTGGACGACCAGCAGGAGATCCTGTTCGCACGGCTCCGCGGCGAGGACCGGCAGACAGCGCGGAAGGCGCTTGAACGGGCAGGCAACAAGATTCCGGTCGGGTTCCGTGTGCGGATGGTCGACGACGCGTGATCGCCTACCATTGAACAGTTGTCGGGGTATGCTCCGGCTGTGCCCGACGCATTTATAGCTCGCTCCCTGTGACGGACGTATGCCGGCGCCGGAAGGGGTGCGGGAGCCCGCGAACCGGGACTCGGTCACGGACTGGAACACGCTGCAGTACATGGTCAACGGGAGCATCCCGCAGCCGTACCAGGAGGACGATGCGGCCTGGCAGGAGTACGAGCAGCTCGAGGAGACGCCGGTCGACGCGACCGCGGAGGACCGGACGGACCTCCGGGATGTCCCGGCCGTCACCATCGACCCGGCGTACGCTCACGACCACGACGACGGCATCAGCCTCGTCGAGGACGCTGGCGGCTACCGGCTGTACGCCCATATCGCCGATGTCACGCATTTCGTCGAGCCGGACGGCGCCATCGCCGAGGCGGCGCTTGACCGGGGCGTCACGTTCTACCTGGGCGACAACACCCGTCACATGCTGCCGCCGCCGCTGGCGCAGGAGTACTGCAGCCTGCAGCCGGGAGAACCACACCGTGCACTGACCATCGAGGGTCGGATCGACGCCGAGGGCCGGCTGGAGGACGTGGACGTCTACCGGTCCGTCGTCGACATCGACACCCACCTGACGTACGATGACGTGGACGCGGTGCTCGACGAGGACGGCGACGCTGACGTGACCTTGGAGCGGATGGTGGAGGAGCTGGATACGGTGACGGCATGGATGCGGCAGGACAGGCTTGACAGCAGCCTCATCCTCAACCCGGACGATGCGACGGGCAGCCGCATCGTGGAGGAGTGCATGGTGACCGCCAACAACGCGACCGGCCGATACGTCAGGGATGAGGGGCTCGATGCGGTCTATCGCGTCGAGCCGGCCCCGAGCGACGACTGGATGAAGGCAGCGGCTCGGAAGCTGGAGAAGGCAGGACTGTCTGTCCCGGACGACTGGGAGCAGGGGAACGAGTTCCGCACCGTGAACGAGTATTTCGCGCAGGACGTGCCGGACGACAAGCACCAGGAGGCGATCAAGGCAGTCGTGACCAACCTGGAACGGGCGCGGTACAAACCACAGCAGGAGCCGCACTTCGGGCTGGGCCTTGACCGGTACGTCCAGACCACGTCACCGATCCGCCGCGGCGCTGACCTCGCCCAGCACTGGATTCTCACCGGTGACTGGGAGGACGCCGATGAGGACCTCATCGATGTCGCGCTCCGGGTCACCGGCCAGCAGCGGAGCGCCGACCTTGCCTCGTTCCTCTGGCACGACGCCCATACCTGATACGTCAGTCAGTCGCCGAACCGGTCCTCGAGCCACGCGTTGATGTCGTCGCTCTCGTACATCGACGCGACGACCGCGCCGTCCTCGTCGCGTGCCACGAGGAACGGTACCTGGTCCTGCCCACCGAGCTCCATGAGCTCGTCCATCCGCTCCTGGTTCTGCCGCGGGTTATGGGCCGTGAACGACAGGCCGAGTTCGGTCAGCTTCTTCCGCACCTTGCTGCAGTACGGGCATCCCTCGAACTGGTACAGTTCCAGCTGCATACGCATGGCCGTGGCCGCGACCTTTTTAAGCCGCACCCCCGCTTTCCGCGTCGAGATCGGGGACGATGATGCCGTAGTCGCTGTACTGGTCGTGGTCGAACAGCTTCGCCGTCAGCGCTAGCACGACGGCGTGGAACTCGTCGACAGTGTGGATGTCACCGGTCTCGTACCCGTAGTCCCCAAGGCCGTCATCCCCTTCGATATCGAGCTCCTGCCGGGCGATGTCCGGGTCGACCTCGATGACCTGCCCGAACCCGGTCCGTCGCACCGACCGGGTCAAGAACGCCGCCCGCTCGAGCAGCGCCGTGTCACGCATCCCCTGCGGCAGCATCGCGTGGCCCTCGTCGATCAGGTCCTCGTCACCCTCCCGGAACCCGGTCTCGTCCACCCGCTCCGGCGGCGCGTTGAGGGCGATGACCGTCGGCCGCCGCTCCTCCAGCAGCTCCATGATCTCCTCATCGTCATGCACCGAGGTCGTGGTCACGGTGTCGTCATCGATGAATGCGATCGCCGTCGCCTCCGCCACGTCACCGGTCAGGACGATACCGCAGTACATGGGAGTCCACGCCCGTGGCAGGCTTTTAAAGCCTACATTTTTAACGCGTGCAGCCGCAGACGTGTCCCATGGACTTGGACGCGCTGCACGCGGAGCTTGGGCGCAACATGGAGATCGCGACCACGACCCGGAACGTCATCCGGTCGGAGCGGGACATGCTGCAGGTGGACGTCCCCCAGCGCCTCGCGCGCGGCTGTGCGGGCCCGCACGGCGTCGT
>CAZAFX010000004.1:7060-15802 GCA_964484895.1 uncultured archaeon
AGCGCCTCGTACTGTACCGGTTCCACCGCGATGTCTGGCAGGACGCCGTGAACGCCGGCGACCTCGGGACGCTCGGTGACGCGGCCACACCGCTGCAGGCGTGCTACGCCCGGCTCGCGGAGCTGAACCAGCTCGTGGCCGCGTTCCGGGACAACGGCAACACCACGGTCCACTCCCCGCTGCTCCAGGAGGAGCACGGCGGCTACGGGCGGGATGATGTCATCGACATCATCGCGATGAAGTGTGATGACGTCCTGCCGTATATCCGTGATGCCTCCTCGGCGGTCGGCGCCCTCCGGAAACGGACGTGCCCGGCCTGCGGTGAACGGTTCGCCTCCGCGCAGGGGATGAAGTCGCACGTCACGCAGAAGTCCGACCGTGCGCACACGGACGCGTCGGTAGATTTATAGGGGGAGCCGGGAAAGGGGGTGAACAGGATGCTTGAGCGGATTATCTCCCGGTACATGAGCTCGGAGAAGTACGCGGACATCTTCATCATCTCGTTCCTGTTCACACTCATCGCGGCGTTCATGGTCCAGCACGTCATCAGCTTCCAGGTGGGCGGTCAGAACCTTGCCGGCCTGGTCGTCACGCTCCTGCTCTCCATCGCGGTCTCCTACCCGTTCGTCCGGTACATGATCGAGCACGAGGACAGGGAGATCACCGCCGACTGGCACGAACGCCGCCTTCTCCACCGGCACGCCAGCGAACTCCTGCTGTACATGTCGTTCTTCCTCGGTGCCACAGCCGCATTCTCTATCGCCCGGTTTCTGTTCGCCGGCTCGTTCTTCGGCGTCCAGTGCTCCGTCCTCAAGCTGCTCGGCCGCCCCATCACCAACCAGTGCGAGGTCCTCATCTCTCAGGCCGGGCTGTTCAACCCGCCCGGCGCCACGGCCGCGGCAGCAGCAGCCGCCCCGGATCTCGGCGCCATCTTCCTCAACAACCTCTGGGTCTATATCTCGACGTTCCTGCTCACGTTCGTCTTCACGTCCGGCATCATATTCATCCTCGCCTGGAACGCCTCCGTCCTCGGTGTCTGGATTGGCAGTGTCTCCCACTCCGCGCTGGACTCCCTCATCGCGGTCCCGTTCATCACCGCACTCTACCTGCCGCACGGTATCCTCGAGGTCGGTGCGTACATCCTTGCCGGTATCGGCGGCGCACTCCTGTCCCGGCAGGGCGAGGTGTATCTGTTCCATCCGGAGTCAAGTCGGATGACCGGCCGCGTCGTCAAGGACGTGCTCATCCTCCTCGTCCTCGGCGTCCTCGCGCTCGTCCTTGGCGCCATCATCGAGGTCGCCTAGGCCAGGTCGACGTCCAGTTCCCGCAGCTTCCGCAGCAGCCGCTCCTTCACCTGACCGAACGGGTCCGAGTTGTCCAGCACCACGTTGTAGTGCGCCTCATCCTCCGGGTCCACGCCGTACTTCTCCCGGTACCGTGCGAGCGCCTCGTCGTTCCGGCTGTCGACGTAGGCGGCAGCTGCTTCCCGGTCGAGCTCCTCCCGCTCCATGATGCGCTCGACCACCGTCTCCCGGTCGCACGTCACCAGTATACGGATGGGGGCAACGTCCCGGAGCAGCACGCCGGAAAGCCGCCCCTCCAGCACGAACCCGTCCCGCGTGTACGCGTACTGCAGCGCCTGCCGGTCCCACTCCCGGTCGAAGTCCGTGCCGTGCTCCTCCTCGAGCGCCGGTGCCTGCTCCTCGAACTCCCGGATATCCATCCCGAACTCCGCCGCCTTCTCCCGGAAGAAGCTCCCCGCATCGACGTGGTCGAGCCCGAACCGGTCGCAGAGGAACAGCGTCACCGTCGTCGTCCCCACGCCGGTGAACCCGCTCACCGTCACGATATCCTCACCCGGCGCGCCGTGCTCCGCCCGCAGCTCGTCCTCCCACGCCGCGAACCCCGGCACACCGGTCATGCCACAGACATCCGAACCCGCCTATAAAAGGGTTGCCCCGACCGCTGCAACGCCGTGCTGGCCTCGCTCCACACCATGTTTTATAAGCCAGGCACGCGCGTGACGCGTCATGACCGCCACGTGCAAGGATTGCGGCTGGGAGGGCGACGAGGACACCCTCGAACGGTTCCGGTGCCCGGACTGTGGCTCCCGACAGCTCCGGACGGAGGGCCGCCGCCGCAGCACCGAGGACGGCCTCGAGCCACCGGAAGGCGCCCGGCAGGGCGAATGACCGGGTCCGCGAGCCACCGTCAGCGGCCGCACTGCTCCTGCTCCGGCCGGGTGGAACCTTTATGAGCGGGCGCCGGTAACCGGCATGCATGGTCGCTGCGGACACGATCATCACGGTGTTCCTGATTGTGGTCGGAATCGCCGGCGTGTCCGCATCCTACCTTGCAATCCGGACGTTCCACATCCGTCAGTGGAAGGTCGGCATGTACTACTTCACGGCCTCGCTCGTCCTCTACACGGTGCAGAAGATCGTCGAGCTCGTCGTGGACCTCGAAAGGATGCTCCCGCTCCAGGTCGCACTCGAGGTCGGCGTCGTCGCATCCATCATCTACGGCGTCCTCCGCCTCCGCGACACCGCCGACATGATCGGCGCCTGAGGCTACAGCCGGTCGAGGAGCGCAATCGCCTCGGACCACATCTCCCCCTCCTCGACCTCGACGATGATGACGGTGTCCCCATCATCAAGCTCCGTCATGGTGTCGTCCTCCAGCCGCTCCGAGAGGTAGCCGACATGCGTGGCCGGTACGAGGGACACCGTGAACGCGTCCCCGTCGCTCATGAACTGGAACTTGATGAACGCGCTGGCACGGACCTGCTGCCGGACCTCATCGACGAGGTCGGCGCTGAAATCGGCGTATTCCTCCATCCCTACCGCGTACTCTGTCGGGTCCTTCTTCGCGATGTACGCCTTGTACATCTCACACTCGCGACCGTACTCTCCGGTACAGAACGCCTCCAGTGCATCCACCGCATCGTTCAGCCCATCATGGACGACGACGTACGCGATACCCTCATCCGGCCGCTCCGCCTCACCCATACCATCCACGTGCGCTCGACCAGTATTTATATCTCCGGCCGGCACCGTCAGGGTTTATATACGACGAGGGCGTGTGGTACCACGGCGACCGGTATCACGATACCATGTCACTGACGCTGACAAGCCCGGCCTTCGATGACGGAGCACGCATCCCGGACCAGCACGGCTACACCCGGGACAACATCAGCCCGCCGCTCCGGATCAGCGGTGTGCCGGACGCGGCCGCATCGCTGGTGCTCGTCATGGATGACCCGGACGCGGTCGAACCTGCCGGCAAGGTCTGGGACCACTGGATCCTCTACAACGTGCCTCCCGACACGGCAGCCATCGAGGAGGGCGCCGCGCCGGACGAGGCGGTCGCCGGCACGAACGACTACGGAGAACGCGGCTACGGCGGCCCGAACCCGCCGGACAGGGAGCACACCTACCGGTTCCGGCTGTACGCCGTTGACACACAGCTCGACATCGACGCCGGCGCGACGAAGGAGACGGTCCTGGACGCGGTCGAGGACCACGTCATCGCCGAGGCATCACTCACCGGCACGTTCGCCCCGTGACCGCGGACTACAGTCCAGCAGCACGTATGCGCTTTCCTCGGCCCAGCTGCCCGGCGTACCGGTGAACGTGTACTCCATCGGCAGCTCATCCCGCGCCGCCGTGTACCGCGCGGACATCTCCGGCTTCCGGTAGATGAAACTGTCGCGTGTCCCGTGCGGCTCCCGAAGCACCCCGTCCGTCGTGCTGTTCGCCCACTGCCGCGTGCCACCGAGCACCCGGTCAACCCCGAGGTCACGGCCCGCCTGCACGGTGCCGAGCACGAGCGCCTTCGCGGCCTCGCTGTGCACCACGTACTCGTAGTTCGTCACCTCGACCGTGTCGATGCAGAGCAGCGCATCCCCGGTCTCCCCCTCCGCAAGGTAGCCGCGGGCGTACCCGCGTGCTGTGCCATCCTTCGCCACGGTCGTCATGACGACCGACGGGTCGCTCATGTAGGCGTCGAACGCCGCCGGCCGGTCGAAGTGACATGACCCGATATCCCGGGGCCGCGTCGGGTTTGTCGCCCGCGCCACCGCGTATAGCGTATCCGGATCGGTCTCCACAGTCACGGTGTAGTCGTGCATATCTCGCCGCGGCGGGTTGTACCGGTGCGGCCGGTACCCGCGGAGGAACGCTGTCACCGCCTCCATCGCCGCCGCGTACCAATCCGGCGTCGCATCGCTCTGCACGAGCCCGTCAAGCGTCTGCACCAGCTCCTGCACGGTCGCCTCCTGCACCCGCTCCTGTTCGGTCGCGGCCCCCGCGGTCTCCGCGTACCGGCCAAGCGCGTCAGCATGCATCCGGTCCTGCCACGCCGCGGCCGACACGTCGTCAGGGTCCTCGAACACCGCCTCCACGGTGTCTAGCACGTACTGCCGCGTATCGGTCACGTGGTCGTCGCCGAACGCGAGCACGCCCGGCAGCGCGTCGTCGTAGAGGCTGTATGGGTCAAGCGGTCGCCCGGCAGCATCCGGCGTGGCGTAGACGTTCCCGGCGATGTCGTCGCGGGTCGGTACCGCCCCCATACACCGGTCCAGGCGTCACAGATTGATAAAAACGATGCCGACCGGTCACTCGTCGAGGATCACACCGTTCACGGTGCCATCCTGCCCCGGCCGCGAGGTCACCCGCGCCTTGCCCGCAGGCGTGTCGACGACCGCGCCCTTGGTCACGATATCCCGCCGCACCAGGTCTGGGTTCGCCTCGTTCTCCAGCACCGCCTCGATCTCCATCGGCTCCGTCTCACCGTCGGTCGCCACATTGATGGTGTCGGCGCGCTTGACACGGTGCTTCTCCGTCCGCCCGTGCGCGTCCTCGGTCGCCACCGCGGTCTCACCGACGGTGGTCTCCGTGGCCTCGCCGCCCTGCTCGTGCTTCCGGGGCTTCCGGTTGCGCCGGGTCCGGCCGCCTGTCGGCTTCCGCGTCGAATCAGTATGTCGCTGGCCCATGCTATCCAGCTACCACTCCGAGGCAAACTTCATAAAGCCCCGGCTAGCTGGCGCTACAGCGCGTCCCCCGGGACGCTGAGGCCGTACGTCTCGTTGACAAGGTCGCGGACCTGTTCGCGGGCGCCACGCGGCACCTCGCCGGTGGACCCCTCGGCGTACACTTCCTGCGTCACACCGCTGATACCGCCGTCATCGACCGTCATGCGGTATTCGACCAGCCGTCCACCGGTTTCATCGTGTACCTCGTAGACAAGTTCACCATCCATCGAACCTTTCTCCCGTACATGCATCATCACTCACCCGCCTGTAATACACAGTAATATACTTTTATATCTGGTGCTGTGCGCACGGTGTCCGGCCCGTCGCCGGCCTCAGGCGTACCTTTTTAAACACTGGCTCGAACGGTGGCACAGTGATACGATGGGGAACGATGGGCCGTTGCACAAGCTAGACGGGGCGAAAGGCGACAAGGTGATCGTGCGCCTGAAAAACGGGAGCCGGCTGACCGGTATCCTGCGCGCGTTCGACAAGCACCTGAACATGTGGCTGGAAGAGGCCGCGATGGACGGTGACGAGGCGAAGACCCAGTACGGGACGATCCTGGTGCGGGGCGACAATGTCGTGGTCGTCTCACCGGAGTGACGTGATACCATGGTCGAAGGCAAGCTGCGCAAGGGGAAGAAGAACAACAAGGTGCACGGCAAGTGCCGGCGCTGCGGGAACAAGTCGTACCACCTCTCCAAGGGCGTCTGTGCATCCTGCGGCTTCGGCAAGTCCACGAAGCGCCGCGACTTCAGCTGGCAGAAGGACAGGAAGGACTAGTTTTTTAGCCGCGGGCGTCCATCCCGGGGTATGCGGCTCGGTCGAGTGGTCACCGCTATCGAGGTCGCCCTCAGCAGCCTCCTCCTCGCAGCGGGGCTCGCGGTATCCGGCATCGCTGCGGTCAGGGAACAGTTCCTGGGCGTGTTCATCGGATTCATCCTCTTCGTCTCCGGCTACCGGCTCTCACAGCTCGCCGTCGCCGCGGAGCCGGTCGGCGCCCGGTCGTTCCTCGAGGATGTGCTCGACGCCGCACACGCCATCCGGCTGTTCATGGTGGTGGTCGGTGGCGGCGCCATGACCTACGGGTTCGTCCACCTCGTCGGCAGCATGCAGACCACCGACTTTCCCCGGGCCGTGGCAGCGACCGGCCTCATCTTCATCGGGTACGCGACCGCACACTACGCGGTCAACCGGACGGTGGTCTGACCATGACGACACGCGACGACCAGCTGCTGCACCGCGCCCGGCAGGCGCTGGGGTTGGTCGTCGGTGGCACCATCGTCACCGTCTCATCGTCGTTCGCCCTCTACTACGTCGACCGCGAGGATCCGGTCCGCGTCTTCATTGCCGTCCTCCTCGCCTGGACAGGCTACCTGTTCACCCACTACGTCGTCACCGGCAAGGTCGTCCATCAGGCCAGCACCGACACCGGCGCCTGCCTCATCTTCGCCGGGCTCGCCATCGCTGCCATCGCGGTCGGCGCCGGCGACCTCGTCACCGGCTCGGTCGCTCTCGTCCTCGCCGCCGCGGGCTACGTCATCGCACACTACGAACTGACCAGCACCCTCCTCTGACCCTGGCCCGGCGATATAAAAATATGCGCCGCCCGGCAACGGGTGCGGGCCTGTAGCTCAGCCTGGTAGAGCGCGAGGCTCTTAATTGCCGACAGCAAAGGGGCACCTCGTCGTCGTGGGTTCAAATCCCATCAGGCCCACTTCCAGGATTTGACCCTCAGGAAACTGTAGCGCAGTTTCGACGGGTTCAACTTCCGTCAGGCCCAATCTGGGGGTTGACCTCCGAGGCGGGGCAGATGCGGGGCCGCTACCCGAGCTCCGTACACCGGACGAGCGTGTGCAGCGTCACGGCGGCCGCCCACAGCGTCAGGCCGAGGTCGCGGAGGGCGATGTCGACAGCGCCGATGGAGGCGACGGCGACGGTGATGGACAGTAGCCAGAGCGTGGTGGCGCCCGCCCAGTACGGCCGGCGACCGGCGTCGACGGCGATGCCTGCGCCGAGCCCGATCTCGAGGACGGACGTCAGGTGCATGGCGGTCGTGGCCGGGACCGGTGACAGTGTGCGGGCCCATCCGGGCAGGTAGCCGACCCACGCCACGGGGTCAACGAGCTTGGCGACGCCGACGAGGACGAGGATGCCGGCGAGCCCGAAGACGAGGACGTGGTCGTGGGCGCGGCGAAGCTGGTCGGGGGTCACGTGCGGATCTCCCGGGCCATCGGGTGGCTGTCCTCCTCCAGCACGCGCTTGATCTCCATGCGGTAGAGGAGGGGCATGTCGTTGATGGCGTCGGTGTCGACGTCCTCCACGAGGTCGGCGATATCGTTCTGGAGGGAGATGGTCTGGTGCTTCGCCTCGGTCAGCTCTTCGATCGCCGTCTTCAGCTCCTCGACGCTCATCGCTCCGCCACCTGCTCCACGCGGTCGACGAGCGAGAAGTCCTTGTCCGTCAGGCCGTCGGCGTCGTGGGTGGTGACACGGAGCACGACCTCGTTGTAGTTCTGGAGCATGATGTCCGGGTGGTGCTGCAGCTCCTCGGCTGCCTCGCCCACCCGGTTCACGAAGTCGAGCGCCGCGGCGAAGTCGTCGAACTCGTACCGTTTCATGAGCAGGGCGCCCTGCTGCTCCCAGCCCTCGTACTCGGCGATCCGGTCGATGATATCCTCCTGGTCGAGCGTCGCGGCCATACCCTCCACATACAGTTGCTCGTTTAAAACCGCTGCCCCGCTGACACAGCACTCTTAAAACCTGCCTCCGCGTTGCACGGTATGCCCCTGACCGGTACCGTCGTCTCGGGGATGGGTCGTGGCGCTGCCTACATCGGGATGGCCGCCTACCAGCGCAAGTTCAAACAGGAACTCGGATTCAGCCCGTACCCGGGCACGCTCAACCTGGAGGTGGATATCGACGACCGCGAGGCGTTCCAGGCGGCCGCTGACGGCGTGGAGGTCGACAGCGTCGAGGTGGACGGCGAGGCGTTCAGCGCCGTCACCGCATACCCTGCCGAGGTCAACGGCGTTCAGGTCGCGGTCCTGGACCTGGAGATCACCGACCACCCGGACGACATCGTCGAACTTATCGCACCGGTCAACCTGCGGGACGAGCTGGACCTCGAGGACGGTGACACCGTCACATGCCGGAGGACATGACCGTCGGCGTCGCGGACACCATGTTCGCCCGGTACGACATGGCGGCAGCCGCACTGGACGTGCTGGACGACGCGGACGTCACGGTCGAGCGGTACACGGTCCCCGGGTTCAAGGACCTGCCCGTCGCCGCCAAGAAGCTCATCCAGGAGCACGGCTGCGACATCGTCCTCGCGCTCGGCATGGCCGGCTCGGCGGACGTCGACAAGACCTGCGCCCACGAGGCATCACAGGGCCTCATCCAGGCCGAGCTCGATACCAGCACCCACATCCTCGAGGTCTTCGTCTACGAGGACGAGGCCAAGGACCCGGACGCGCTCAGAGACATCTTCGAGGACCGCACTCGCAAACACGCCGAGAACGCTCTCGCACTGCTCGAGGACAAGGAGGCGCTCACCCCGCGTGCCGGCCGTGGCGTGCGGCAGGGCGCCGACCACGCCGGGCCCATCGAGACGGACGGGTCGGCGGGTGACCGGGCATGAACATCGCCATCGTCCGTGCCCGGTTCAACGCGGAGTACACCGCCGAGATGCTGAACGCCGCGCAGGAC
>CAZAFX010000004.1:15812-21163 GCA_964484895.1 uncultured archaeon
CAGGACCGGGCGGCTGAGCGCGGCCTCGACGTCGTGGAGACGGTCACGGTGCCGGGAAGCCACGAGCTCCCGGTCGCCACCGCACGGCTGCTCCAGCGCGATGACATCGACGGTGTCGCGGTCCTTGGCGCAGTCATCACGGGCGGCACCGACCACGACGCAGTCATCGCCCACAACGTCTCCAAGCAGCTGCTGGAACTGTCCTGCGACCACGGCAAACCGGTCGGGTTCGGCGTCATCGGCCCCAACGTCTCCTGGGCCCAGGTCACCCAGCGGACCGAGGAGTACGCTGCGGGCGCGGTGGACGCGGTCGCCGACACGCACGACGCGCTCGCCGGCATCGAGGACTGATACGGTGCTGGTCGGCATCGCCGGCGGCACGGGCGCCGGCAAGACCACGGTCGCCGAGGCGATCGGTGACGCCGCCGGCACGGCCACGACGGTCGTGCCGATGGACAACTACTACCGCGACCGCTCCGACATCGACCCAGCCGAACGCGACGACCGGAACTTCGACCACCCCGACGCGTTCGACTGGGAGCTCCTGCGCCGCCACGTCACCGCCCTGCAGCAGGGGGAGGCGGTGGAGATGCCACAGTGGGACTTCACCCGGCACACGCGGACTGACGACACGGTGACGGTCAATCCCACGGGAACGGTCATCGTGGAGGGTATCCTCGCGCTGCACGACGCGGACCTGCGGGACATGTACGACCTGGCGCTCTACGTCATGACGGACGCCGACGTCCGTATCCTCCGCCGCATCCGTCGCGACGTCGAGGAGCGCGGCCGCGACCTCGCCAGCGTCATCGACCGGTACCTTGAGACGGTCAAACCGATGCACGACCGGTTCGTCGCCCCGACCAAGCGGCATGCCGACGTTATCATCCCGGAGGGCCACAACGAGACCGCAGTCGACCTCGTCGCCGCCCGGCTCGCCGACACCTAGAGCCGGTCCGCCACCCGCTCCACGACCGGGATGCTGTACTTGGCGTACGGGACAAGGTCGAGGTCGCGGAACGCTTCCGGGGACACCCACCGGAAGTCCGTGTGCTCACCGGACAACGCCACATCCCGACCGTCAGCCCGCGCCAGGTAGTACTGGCAGTCCGCCACGGTCTCCCCGTCGTCCACGCTCACCCGCTCCAGCGCCCGTTCGATCTCCACGGCCAGCCCTGTCTCCTCCCGGATCTCCCGTATCACCGCCGCCCGCTCATGGTCGTCGTGTGCCTCCACCACCCCGCCAGGAATCTCCCACCGCCCACGCGCCGACGGCGTGGCGTCGTCGTCCGCGTTCTGCAGCACAAGGACCGCCCCGTCGTGGTGGACGACCGCCCGGGCGATCGGTACCGTCTCGACCATGCCGCACCGTGCAGGTGCAATCCTTATATGCGGGCGCCGACCACCAACCGGTATGCGGCTGACACCGCCGAACGCCCGGGAGAAGCTTGCGGCCAACCTCGTCGCGACCTCCAAGGCGTACGGCTACACGCTCTGCGTCTGGGGCTCCGGCGCCGTCCTCATCGCCGAGTACGGCCTCCCGCAGGCGATGGCGGTACTCCTCTACGTGGTCGGCGCCGTCACCGGCTTCGGCCTTCTCGCCACAGTCGTCTACGGCACCCTGTTCAGCGAGGTGGAGGAGATTCACGAGGACCACATCCTCGCCGCCACCATGATCCACTACGTGGCAGCACCGCTCACCGTCGCCGGCTCCCTCCTCATCGCCCGCCACACCCATCCCATGGCCGGGTTCTTCCTCGCCGGCGCCAACGCCACCATCGGCTACAACGTCCTCCTCCTCGTCGAGAGCCTCGTCTACGAGGAGCTCAACGCCCTCGAGGACCGCCTCCTCGTCCACATCCGCTGACACGCCCGGCTGTCACCACCGAACGCCGTCCGGACGTTGAAAAGGCCGCCGCCCCCACTCCAGTGTATGCTGAGCGCCGTGACCGACTGGCTGACACAGCGGCTGGCGACGCGCTGCCACCTCTGCGACACAGCCATCGACGACGCCAGCGTCCGCGCCGACGTTAAGGTGCCGGGCTACACCGGCCGCCACGAGAAGGCGTTCTGCTCCGAGGCACACCTCGACGCCTGGAAGCGGTATGTGACGGCCTGGGAGGCCGCCAACTACGAGATCCCGCCGTCCAACACCGGCCCGGCCTGCGGCGGGTGCTGACTTGCACCCCGCCCCGGCGCAGAACCTTCAAAAGGGTTGCGCCCCTACCTACAACCCGGGGACCCGTGGCTTAGGCGGTTAGAGCGCCACGCTGATAACGTGGAGATCGGCGGTTCAAATCCGCCCGGGTCCACTCCCTTCTGCTGTCAGCCATCCGGCCGCCGTCTCCTAGTCTCCACCACGGTGTCGAACGGGGAGCGGAGGAGCGGCGCGATGTCCTCGACGCACTGCCGGTTGTCGACGGCGAGAAGCTGGCCGAACTGCTGCCGGTAGGACGCGATGACGTCCACGTCGCCGGAAAGCTGGCGTCGGAGCCGCTGGTTCAGCTCCTTCCCGGCCTCGTCGAAGTCGGTGAGGATGACGACATGGTCCGCGTCCGCCGCGACGGCCCGGCAGAACGGCGCCGCGTCCCGGCCGCCGCACGCCGCGATAGAGGTCTCGGCGCCCAGCGCCTGCAGCACGCGCCGGTCCGCGGCGCCCTCCACGATGATCGTGTCGGCGTCCCGGTCGATGCGTGCCACGAGCCGGCGGAACTCCTCGCGCTGGACGTGCTCGTCCTTCGTCAGCAGCATACCGCCCGTTGCACGCGAGAGGTTTAAGTCAGCGCCGGTGCGGCCGCGCCACCCAGTACACGTAGACAGCGAACAGGGCGGCGCCGTAGAACAGGATGGCGAACGGGTTGTCCGCCATGTACGTATCCCACCGCAGTCCGAGCCCGGCGGCGACGAACACCACGCCGATGTAGATGAGGGAGTCCACCAGGAGGTCCGCACCCTTCTCCCCGGACCACACGGTCATCCCTCCAGCACGTCGCGCGCCGCCTCGAGCAGCGCGCGCTGGTCGTCGTAGGTGAGGATGTCGTGGGCGTCCCGGTAGTTGAGGAAGTGTCCCATCCCGTGCTCGTCGTGCGGGTTCTGGGACGTGTCGATATAGGCATCGGTGGACACCTTGACGAGGAAGCAGTCACAGACCGCGTGGACCTCCTCACCGTCGTCCTCGTACGTCCACGCCACGGTGTGGTCGATCTCCTCCACCGCTTCCACCTCGTCGATGCCAGCCTCCTCCCCGACCTCACGGACCGCGGCGTCCGCCGGGTCCTCGTCCTCAAGGTGCCCCTTCACCAGCTCCCAGCCCTCCCAGTTCTTCACACGCTGCAGCACCGCGTACCGGATGTAGCCTTCCATCTCCTTGTACAGCACCACACAGACACGTCGCTCCTCGCGCACCGGTATCACCGTGGGTCCGGCCGCTCATCCAGCGTGAGCGGTACGTCCACCCGTTCCCCGTCGCGGATGACGGTGATCGTCACCGTCTCCCCGACGGTCGTCTCCTGGGCAAGGTAGTTGAGGATGTCGTCGATTTTCCGTATCCGCGTCCCGTCGATCGCCACGATGACGTCCCCGCCGAGCTGCACCCGCTGCCCGTCGATGGTGGCCTCCCGGTCACCACCCTGCAGCCCTGCCTCGGCGGCCGGTGAATCCTCCACCACCCGCAGCACGAGGAAGCCGCGCGTCACGTTCAGCCCCATCCGGTCCGTGATCTCTGGGGACACGTCCAGCCCGGACACCCCGATCCACGGGTGCTGGTACCGGCCGTCCTCGATGAGCACCGGGACGACCCGCCGGATTGTCTCCACGGAGATGGCGTAGCCGACGCCGGCGAACGTCCGACTCCGCGAGGTGATAGCGGTGTTCACCCCGATGACCCGCCCCGTCATATCCAGCAGCGGCCCGCCGCTGTTCCCCGGGTTGATGGCCGCATCAGTCTGCAGCACGTTCGGGATGGAGAAGTCGCCCTGCACCCGCAGCAGCCGGTTCTTCTGGCTGACGATACCGCTCGTCATGGTCCCGTCCAGCCCGAACGGGTTCCCGATCGCCGCCACCTGCTCGCCCACCCGCACCGTGGATAGGTTGCCGAGCGGCAGCGGATGCAGGTCCACCCGCCCCGGGTCCACCCGCAGCACCGCGAGGTCGCTGTACGCGTCCTCCCCGACCACCGCCGCCTCCACCACCGTCCCGGACGGAAAGCTGACCTCGACGCTGTCCGCCCCCGCCACGACGTGCTCGTTCGTCACGATATGGCCCTGCGTGTCGTACACGAACCCGGACCCCTGCGCACCGGCCCCGCCGTCATCGGCCTGCACCGAGACGACGGACTGCTGCACCGACCGGTAGATGACCGGCAGCGGCGACGACTGGTTCGACTCCACCACGACCGTCCGCTGCACCGCGGACCGGTCCGCCGGCGCCGGCTCCGTCTCCAGCACCGTCTGCGGCTGCACCAGTGCGATACCCACCGCTAGCCCGATAAGGAACACGAACACCGAAAAGTAGGAATCCGGCTCCGCCATCATCCAAACCATACACCCCGCAGCTTAAAAAACACCGCGACACTATCCCTCGCGCCAGCGTGGCGGCAACCTCGGTGATGGGTCCGGGCGGAGTTGAACCGCCGACCTTCGCCACGTCAAGGCGACGTCCTAACCAGACTAGACCACGGACCCCGTTGTGGTCAATGGGACGGGACAAATGTATTTAATAGTCCGGACACGACCGGATGATAGTATGAGAACGTTCCACCATCACGGTCCCGACTACGACCTTGACGAGATCGCTGACGACATGCTAGAGATCGACCGCCAGTTCGGTGAGATTTTCTTCGGCAGTCCCAGCGACATGTACATCTCCAAGGAGCGCGTCGTGTACGAGGAGAGCACGGCCAAGTCGCTTGAGTTCGACGAGACGGATGAGCATCTGAGACAGGTGTTCGTCCGGACCGGCAATCTGGAGGTCAGTTTCTACGCCGACCATGCCGAGGTCGACCGCCAGCACGCGAACAAGGGTCTCGACAGCGACCGGGCGAAGGCGGTGCTCGAGTACGTCCAGGAGCAGTACCCGGAGGATGCGCCGTATGACGAGGCCGTTGACGAGATTTTCGAGGACCCTGATCCGGTCCCCGAGCAGGTGTAATCCCCTCCCGGCCCGTCCGGCAGCACACCGAGACCGGTACAGGCAGGACGACCGTTCGTTCCCGTATCATTCACTGGATTCGCTGCCGTGGTATGTGATGTGAACTCGAAGCTTGCCGCCGGGAGCTTCTCCTGTCAGAATCCGCGAGTGGGTCCGGGCGGAGTTGAACCGCCGACCTTCGCCACGTCAAGGCGACGTCCTAA
>CAZAFX010000005.1:0-2794 GCA_964484895.1 uncultured archaeon
CGATCACGCAGCAGCAGGTTGTCGACACGCTGAGCAGCCTCGGGCTGCTGCAGCCGGTCACGGCCGTGTTCAGCGCACTGGGGATGAACCCTGGCGCGTCGCTGCCGGCCCCGTCACTGAGCGACATCGACTTCGACCGGACGCAGGCGTACGCCGGGAACTTCGGCGGCAAGATCTACCTGACCGACACCGTGCCGCAGGACGAACGGGAGCAGGTCATCCAGGAGCTCCGGGAGGGGCTGCTGGCGATCGAGGACCCGGATACCGGGGAGGCGGTGTTCGAGGACGTGTACCGGGCCGAAGAGCAGTACACCGCGACAGTGGGGAAGGCGCCGGATCTCGTGCTGGATCCGAGCGGCCCGTACCGGGCTGTCGGCTTCCTCGGGCACCGGTCCGTGGTGAAGGAACCGCCCAAGAAGACCGGTTCGCACCGGCAGGACGGCATTTACATCATCACACATCCGGGCGTTGACGGGACGAAGCACGGCCACATCACCGATATCGCGCCGACGGTGCTCGACGCACTGGGCATGGCTGCGCGTGGGGAGATGGACGGCACGTCGCTGCTCGACGGGTAGCGGCCGTCCCTGTCTACCGTGTGAGGAGTCGTGACAGCAGGTAGACCGGGTAGACGCACCCGTACCGCATCGCCGCCTTCAGCGTCGGCTGGCCCGCCATCGCGCCCGCGATGTACGGTGTCATCCGGTAGTAGAGGGCGATGAGTGCCGCCCCGCCCGGCATGCGGCTGAGCACCGTGTCGCGGAACCGGCGGATGGTGTTGAGGTGTGCGTGGTCCGGGTCGCCGTACGCCATCACCATCTGGCATGTCGTGTCCTCGTACGGGCCCGGGACCTGCTCAGTGAACGGCTGCATACCCACCCATATAAGCTCGTGGTTTATTAGAGCTACGCATGGCCGATACCGACGCACTCCAGCGCATCGGCGCCGGGTCGCTATGGATCGGAGCCGGTTTCGTTGCCGGCAGCGTTCTCGAGTACGGTGTGAAGGTCGTGCTGGCGCGATTCCTTGGACCCGAGTCGTACGGCGTCTTCACGCAGGGGCTTGCGGTCGCCCAGGTGACCGCCGTCATCGCGCTCCTCGGGCTGCACCGCGGGATGCCCCGGTTTGTCTCCTACTACAAGGGCCTGGACGCGCCCGGACATGTCGCGGCCGCGATACGGACATCGTTCCTGCTGGGGACGGGTGGTGGCATCGTCGCCAGCATCGGCCTGTTCGCCGCCGCGCCGGTCATCGCCACGGTGTTCGAGGAGCCAGCGCTCGTCGGTCCGCTCCGGCTGTTCGCTGCCGCCATCCTGCCGCTCGGCCTGTATTACCTCACCATCGCCGTCCTGCGTGGGCGGCAGAACGCCAGGGACAAGGTGCTCCTATCCGATGTCGGGCTGCCGGTTGTGGAGATTGTGCTGCTTGCCGTGTTGCTGTCGCTGGGGTACGGTGTCACCGGCGCAGTCACCGCCTACTTGCTCGCAGTCATCGCCGCAGCAGGGGTCGGCCTCCTCCTGGCGCGACGGGCGATTTCACAACCGATTCGGAGTGCTGGATTTGTCCCGCGGGAACTTGTAACATTCTGTTGGCCGCTGCTCGTGGTCTCGATTGCACTTGTCATCAACAAATGGATAGATGTCCTCATGCTGGGATGGCTGACAGAATCTGCTGATGTCGGTGTGTATGAGGTTTCACTCAGCATCGCAGGATTTACCAATATCTTCTTAGTCTCCGTGAACTACATGTTCATGCCGGTGGCCTCGGAGCTGTGGGCGGAGGACCGTGGGGACGCTATCAAAGACACATATAGGACGACAACACGGTGGGTCGTGACCGGCCTGCTCCCACTTGTCACGATACTCCTACTCTATCCGGGGGAACTACTGCAGTTACTGTTCGGATCTGCGTACGCCGCCGGTGCCACCGCGATGTCCGTGCTCACTGTTGGGTACGGATTCGGCACAGCGGTGGGCCCGGCTGGGATGGCGCTGATCGCCGTGGACCGGACGAAACGGTTCATGACCGCGATGATTATATTGGGGCTCGCCGATATCCTGTTGAACCTGCTGCTTATCCCGCGGTACGGTATCGTCGGCGCGGCTATAGGCATGACTGCTGGGGTCATCGTGGCAAATCTACTGCTGCTCGTGTTCCTTCGCCGTAATCTCGGGTTCCAGCCCTACTCCAGAGCGTACCTGCCGGCGGTCGGAGCCGCTATCGGGGCTAGTTCCATCGGAATTGGGCTACAGTCAGTCTCAATCCCGCACTGGGCGGTATCGGCGGTGGCCGTCGGGGCGGTCTACCTCGTGCTCCTGTACGCACTGGGGGGGATACGGGAGGCGGAGCGAACGTTCCTCCGCGGCCTCGTCAGTGGAGACTGAGCGTGGTGCCGCCGGGCGGCACGGTGGTCGTGACGGTGTTGAACCGTGCAGGGTGGACCGGCCGCGCCGCGTCATGGCCCGGGAAGTAGCTGAGCTTCAGGCGGACGGGGACGGGACGGGATGTGTTCGTGGTGAGGTGGACGGTGCCGGCACGGACCGTGGCGTTTACCGTGGCCGGCGGCAGCGGGCGGCGCGGCGCAGCCCGGAGACGGTCAAGCACCTGCGGCGTGGACCGGTTGAGATGGACGGTGGCGGCAACACCGGTGACCGGCGGCCGCCGCTGCCAGATGACCGGGCGTGAGACGTTCCCGGTGAACATGCGGTCGTTCACCGCCGCCCAGCGGTCCCACGGACCGATAAGCGCGACCGGGCGCTCCCTGAGCGGGGTGGCGAGGGCCGTCCCGTTCGTG
>CAZAFX010000005.1:2804-17684 GCA_964484895.1 uncultured archaeon
CGGACGCCGAGCGCGTCGAGGCGGTCATGGATGCGTTCCGGACCGGGCAGGCTGTTGCAGGTCCGGCAGAGCGGAGACGGGATGGCGCCGCCGGAGAGCCAGTGTTCCAGTGTCAGGATATAGTTAGCGGACGGGCTGGTGTCGAGATGGACCTCGTTCACCGCCCGGTGGTGCGTCCGGAGCGGGAGCATGGCCTGGATGGCGAACGACTCCGGCATCGAGGCGGTGCTGGTCTCGACAAGGACACGACCCTGCGGCCGGTCCCGGAGCGTGTCGTAGACCGGGGAGGGGTCGCCGTCGAACCGCCACTGCTCCGGCAGGGTGGAGTGGAGCGGGAGGACGAGGACGGGAAGGAGGAGTGCGGCGGCGGCGAGGCGGTGGTGGCCGTACCGGTCCGCCAGCATGGTGGCAACGCGGTGAGCGCCAAGGCCAGCCGCCATGCTCCCAAAGCCGAGCGCATAGGTGAAGAACCGGAGTTCCTGCGTGATGACCGGGAGTTCGACGGTGGCGAGGATGAAGGTGGCGGCCGCGGCGGCGGCGAGGATGCGGCCGGTGGTACCGGTGGTGGCGCCGGCCACGACGAGCGGGAGGAGCAGGAGCACGAACTGGCCGGCGTTTGCCGTGCCGAACGTGAAGGTCGTGACGTAGGGGAGGACTGTGCCGGCCTGCAGGAGCCACGGCACGGTGAGGAGGGCAGCGATGGCGATGGCCGGGATGATGGCGCGGTCGCGGGTGACGAGGTATGCGGCAGCGAACGCGGTGCCGGCCGCTGCGGCGACGAACGGGTGTGTGAGCGCGGTGACGCCGAGCGCGATGCCGGCGGCGTACGTGGTGCGGCGGCCAGGGTGAAGGAGGAGGCTGACAGCGGCGACGAGGAGGAGGAAGGCAAGGCCCTGGGCGACGAGCCCGGTCCCGAGGACGAGGTAGACCTGTGAGACAGGTGGGTAGACGAAGAGGAAGTATAGCATGTATACGCCCGCGAAGAACGCCTGTCGCGGGGCTGTGGCAGGGCGGAGCCCGAGGTAGGTGGCGGCGGGGACGAGGAAGAGGCTGGCGAACACGACGAGCTTGAACCATGCAGCGAGGCCCAGCAGAGATCCGGTGACAAGGTTGAGGGCAGCAGTTGCAGCAAAGAAGACGGGCGGGTAGAGATGGAAGGCAGGGAAGCCGAGCAGCCAGCGGTTGGTCCAAGCGAACGGGTCGCCCGCAGCGATATGCTGCTCCATCAGCCACGTGAAGGCGTAGTTGCCGGCGAGGTCCCGGCCGGCGAAGGTGGTGGTGCCGAGGAACGAGAACAGGTCGTTGACCAGGAAGAGGCCGGTCGTGGCGGCGACGATCACCGCGAGGTGGCGGACGGCAGGGTCGTCACGCAGGGCCTGACGGCATCCCATGGCTGCGGGTGGTGGACGGAGAGATAAGAGTGTGCGGTACCGGTGTGCGCACGATTATTAAAGGTTGTGCACGCGTACAGAGGCAGGTGCAACCGGTATGCAAGCGGTAATCGGTACGGAGAACGGTGAATCGTTCCGCATGGCGCTGGACGAGCAGCAGGCCCAGACGCTGGCCGGGCACAGCATCGGTGACGATGTTGACGGGGGCGTGTTCGGGCTCGACGGATACACGCTCGAAATCCGTGGCGGGAGCGACGAGGACGGGTTCCCGATGCGGCGGGCGCTGCAGGGGACCGGGCGCCGGAAGCTGCTCGTCGGCGACGATGTCGGCCGGCAGTCGCTGCGTGACGGGGAACGACGCCGGAAATCGTTCCGCGGCAACACCGTGTCTGGAGACATCGCGCAGGTGAACCTGGCTGTCACGAAGGCCGGCGACACGCCGGTCGAGGAGCTTCTCAGCAGCGAGGACGAAGGTGAGTAGGCCGGTGAGCGAGGTACCCGTCCCGGAGGCCAACATCGGTCTCGTCGGGCACGTCGACCACGGGAAGACCACGCTGACGAAAGCGCTCAGCGGCGAATGGACGGATACGCACTCCGAGGAGCTGCGGCGCGGCATCACCATCCGGCTCGGGTACGCGGACGTGACTGTGCGACGGTGCGGGGATACGTATACGACGAAGGAGGAGTGCGACGACGGGAGTGAGAGCGAGATGGTCAGGAGCATCAGCCTTGTGGATGCACCGGGCCACGAGACGCTGATGGCGAACGTGCTGTCCGGCGCCGCCATCATGGACGGCGCCATCCTTATGGTTGCCGCGGACGAGGAGGTACCACAGCCGCAGACCCGTGAGCACCTCGCCGCGCTGGAGCAGGTCGGGCTGGACGATATCGTCGTGGTACAGAACAAGATCGATGCCGTCGACCAGGCGGCGGCGGAGGAGAACTACCAGCAGATCAGGGCGTTCCTGGACGGGACGGTGGCGGCGGATGCGCCGGTGGTGCCGGTGTCGGCGCAGCACGGGACGAACATCGACGTGTTGCTGGACGCGGTGGAGGAGACCATCCCAACGCCGGAGCGGGATGTCGAGGCGGCACCGCGGATGCTGGTGGCGCGGTCGTTCGATATCAACAAGCCCGGGGCGCTACCGGACGACCTGCAGGGCGGTGTCGTCGGCGGCAGCCTAGTGCGCGGAGAACTCGAGGTCGGGGACACGATCGAGCTGAAGCCGGGGCACGAGGACGACGGGACGTGGCAGACCGTGGAGACCGAGGTCCGCAGCATCATCCACGGGCAGCGGACGGTGGAGACAGGGCGGCCCGGCGGCCTGCTGGGTATCGAGACGTCGCTCGACCCGTCGTTCACCAAGTCCGACAACCTGTCCGGGAACGTGCTCGGTCGGCGCGGTGAGCTGCCGGACGTGCGGGAGCGGGTGCAGATGTCTGTCGACCTGATGGACCATGCCGTCGGCAGCGAGGAGGCGGAGTCGATCGACCCGGTGAAGGAGAACGAGCCACTGCTGCTGAACATCGGCACCGGGAAGACGTCCGGAGTGGTGACGGAGGCGGGCGACACCATCACGGTCGACCTGAAGCTGCCGGTGTGCGCTGAGGACGGTGACCGGGTCGCTATTTCCCGGCGTATCGGGTCTCGCTGGCACCTTATCGGCGGCGGCGAGGTCGTCAGCTGACACCGGATTAGTTATTTAAAGGCGGCCGGGGAGTGGTCTACAGCATTATGTCGGTTCTTTCTCAGGCTGAGCGCCTGATGCTGGAGCTTTTGCAGCAGAGCCTCGCCGTGCGTGTCGCGGTTACCGTCGGTATCGTGGCGGCCGGGGTGGCGGTCGGGCACGGCGCCGGACGGCTCGTCCAGATGCTCTGGCAGCGGGAGGCGCCGGACGCGATCGGCCGGGTGCAGCAGCGGGCGCGGACGCCGGGACAGATTGTGCGGTACGGTGTCTGGGCGGTGACGCTGGTCGTCGCCATGGTGTACATCAACGCGTCGGTCGCGACCGGGCTGCTGTCCCGTATCGCCGGGTACGTGCCGCGGACGGTGACGGCGGTGTTGCTGGTGCTGCTCGGCGTCATCATCGTTCGCGGCGTGCTGGCCGTGGTGCGGCTGGTCGTCACGAAGATGCAAGTGCTTGACGAGGCGGCGGAGATGGGTGTGTCCGCGAAGGTGGTGTCGCTGTTCGTGGCAGCCGTCCAGGTGTTCCTGTACCTGCTCGTCGTGGAACTGGCGCTCATCCAGCTCGGGGCGTCGCCGACGCTGCTCAACAGCACGCTGACCGCGGCGGCGTACGGTGTGGTGGTGCTGCTGGTGCTGCTCGGGTTCTACGGGTTCCGGGACCTCGTGAAGGACTATGCAGCCGGCATATACCTGCGGAGCGCCGAGGTGATGGAGCCCGGGAAGCGGGTGAAGATCGGGGATGAAGCCGGTGAGATCCGGGAGATCAAGCCGTTCAACACAATGATCAGCACAGACTCCGGCTACTTCATGCTGTCACCGAACGCCCACCTGATGGGGCGGAACGTGCTGTTCAAGCGGGTGCGGGCGGAAATCGAGACGCTGGAGGATATCAAGGACTTCTTCGTGACCGAGGACGCGCCGTACCAGGGCGCGGCCTCGGCTGAGATGTCGCTCGCCATGTTCGGGTTCAACATATCGCAGGGTGACCTGAGCGAGGAGATCGAGGATGACACGCCGGCGGCGCTGGGCCGGGCGGTCGAGACGCTGACCGACGAGGAGGTCCGGGCGGCGGTGGTGGACGCGGACAAGGTCACGGACCTCGGGGACGAGTGCAAGGTATGGTTCAACAACGAGGCGCTGCTGCTCCCGTACTTCGACAAGACCGTGCTGTTCCCGGGTACCGAGCAGGAGGAGCACTACGCGCTGTGTGTCGGTGTGGAGGGGGAGGAGCTGCTGCTGATCGATCCGACGACCGGCGAGACCGGCGGCGTCTACTACGTCGACGCCGCAGAGCTGGGGCAGGCGATGGCGGCGGCGGACAGCGGCGGCTACCTTGTGGTGGCGCCGCGGGGGACGACCGGGTACTGGCGAATCAAGAACGATCTGATATACTCCAGCCTGTCGCTGTACCAGCAGTTGAGCAAGAGCCTTGAGGTGCAGCTGAACAAGATCCTGCGGCGGGGGGAGGTGCTCCGGTTCATCGTGCCGGACACGGTCGAGGAGTTCGTGGAGCAGTGGCGGGACGACCGTGGCCGGTCCGTGACGCGGATGTGGAGCCCGGAACGGGGGGATGCGAAGCTCGATGAATTTACTGATAGTGGCGGATGACGAGGCGCTCGTCGACGGGTTCGCCGACCACGCCGACGCCGTCGACCGGGTCTCCATCGTCGATGTCCGGGTGGACACCGGGGCAGACACCCGCATCCGGATCGAGGGGGAGCCGCTTGACGGGTACGACGCGGTCTACCTGCAGCCCGATCCGCGGACCGCCATCTTCTCCAAGGTCTTCCTGGAGGAGCTCGTGCGGCGCGATATCGCCACCAACGTCGGGCCGGAGGCGTTCCTCATCCTCGCGAAGAAACCGTACCTGTACCAGGTGCTCGCCGAGCGACAGGTGTCAATCCCGGCGACAGTGGCGGTCTCCACCCGGAACGGCGTATCCGGCGTCGAGGATACGCTGTCGTTCCCGCTCATCGGGAAGAAGTACGAGCGGTTCGAACGCCGTGATATGCGGCTGCTCGCGGACGACGAGGAGCTCGACTCGTTCGCTGAGCACATGGACCACGGCTCGCACCTGCTCGTCCTGCAGGACCAGGCCGCGGGGGACGTGTACGACTGCCTCTACATCGACGGCGATATCGTCTCCATGCGGCTGGAGGCGAACGACTGGCGTGTGCGGAGCGCGGAGGCCAACGCCACCTACCACTCCATCGGCTCCGACCTGCAGGACGAGGTGACGGCCGCGGCGGCGGCCGTGGGCGCCGACATCGTCCGGGTGCGGCTGGTCGGGGAGCATGTCGTGGACGTGGAACCGGATCCGGCGCTCGACCGGTTCGCATCGGTCAGCGGGAAAAACGTGTACGGGAGCGTGGCGTCGTACCTGGAGGTGTAGTCGATGGACCTGTGCATCCTGTACGGGACGGAGTCGACGGAGCACGACCGGTTCATCGACCGAGCGGAGACGTACTTCGACAGCGTGATGGCAGTGCCGGTGGACGGGATGCGGCTGGTGTTCGATGACGGTGTCGCGGCCCGGTACAAGCAGACCGATATCACCGCGTTCGACGCCGCGTTCCTCCGTGTGTTCGATGAGGATATCCTGTTCGGCGAGCACCTTCCGGGGCTTTTGGCGGAGAACGGCGTCTACACGCAGGCGGATGCTGACTCGCTGTCCATCGCGACCAACAAGTTTTACTCGATGAAGGTGCTGGCGGAGGGTGGAATGACCGTGCCGCAGTCCTCCTACCTGCTGTCGACCGATGAGACGGAGCGGGCGGCCGCCGAGTACGGATACCCCGTCGTCCTCAAGCTTATCTCCGGGTACGGCGGCCGCGGCGTGATGCGGGCCTCCAACCCGTCCGACCTTGGACCCATCGTGGACGCGATCACCCTGTTCGAGCAGGATATCTGCCTGCAGCAGTACGTCGAGAACCCGGGAGAGGACATCCGCGTCATCGTCATCGGCGACCAGACGTTCGCCTACAAGCGGGTCGCGGAGGACGAGCAGGAGTGGCGGTCAAACGTCTCGCAGGGCGCGATCAGGGAGGCGTACGAGCTGTCTGAGGAGCTGGAGGAGGTGGCGCTCCGTGCCGCGCGGCTGGCAGGGTTCGATATCTGCGGCGTGGACATCATCGCGCCCGACGACGAGCCGCACATCGTCGAGCTGAACATGTCGCCGGGCGTGCCGGAGGAGCTGGAGGAGCTGTTCGGGGTCGACGTCATCGACGCGATGATGGCGTATATGCACGACCAAGTACGGAGTCAAGAAGCCGCACAAGGCCTGTGACGACCGCCTCGAACAGGCCGCGCTCCTGCTTGATCGCCACGTGCCCGAGCTTGGTGCCCTCGTTCACCCACTCCTGCCGGTGCACCGACTCCACGAGCCCGTCGTACGACACGGCAACATCATGCGTGCCGGCGTCATTCTCGATGCGGCCGATGACATCCCCGCGTTCCACGGTGTCGCCCGGCCGCTTCGTCTTCATGTACCGGCCGGCCGTCGGCGCCGACACCTTGACGAGGTCACGGTACACCTGCTGCTCCGTCCGGTCCGGCTCTCCTTCAAGCGCCCCCGCCGTCCTGAGGAGGCGGCGGACGACGGACAGGTACTCCTCCAGCTCCTCCTCCGCGTAGGCGCCGCCACCGATTTCGACCGTGACGGTCGGCACGCCGTACCGCGGGGCGACCCCGGCGAGGATGCCCTCCCCGATGGTGTCGGCCGGCGTCTTGATGATGTACTCCAGCCCGGACCGGGTCACCAGGCGTTCCATCTCCTGCCGCGTCTCCGCCGGGAAGCTGCCGTCCGACTTCTTCCGGATCTGGTCGATCTTGTATCCCGGGTTCGTGGCCGTGTGCAGGTCGAGACAGTAGTCCGCGTCCACGACAAGGTCAAGGATGTGGTATGCGAGGCGCTCGGTGATGGTGCCGGCCGATTCCGGGTCCTCCGGGTCGACCGTGGAGAAGCACCGGTTCAGGTTTCGTTCCTCGTCCTCGTACAGCTCGAACCGCGGCACCGGCGTCTCCCGGGTGCCCGCCGCGGCCGCGAAGATGTTCGCCTCCGGCACGATCGATACCGTCCCGGACACGGCGGCGGGCTCGAGCTCCTCGTACAGCCGTTCCGCCGTATCAATCGCCAGGAACTCGTCGCCGTGCGACCCCGCGTTCACGACGACGTGCGGCCCATCCTCATCGCCCCTGACCACGTACCGCGTCAGCTCGTACAGCTCCGTCTGCTCAGCCTCCGTATCCCATATCTTGAACGAGACAAGCGTCCGCTCCTCCTTCACGCCCACCGCCGTCACCCCCCGACCGTCTCAAGGTAGTCCACGATCCTGCCCGGCACGTCCACGTCCGGATGCGCCTCGCTGAACCCCGTGAACTGCGGGCACCGGTTGCACTCGATCTCGTAGTACCGCCCGTCCGCGTCCGCCACGATATCCACGCCCGCCACCTCGATATCCATGGCCTGCGCCACCGCCACCGCCGGCGCCATGAGCTCCGGCACGTCCGCGGGAGCGAACTCCGCGCCCTGTGCGAAGTTCCGCGTCACACCGTCCCCGCCCTCCTTCGCCACCGCACCCAGCGCCTCGTCACCCACCACCAGCACCCGGTACTCGGCCTGCACGTCCACGTACTCCTGGAGCACCGCCGGGAGATCGACATCAGCGAGCGCCGCTGACAGGTCGTCCTGCCCGTCGACCCGGTGCACTCCCTCCCCCTCGCGGCCGCTGACCGGCTTCACAATCAGTGGGAACCCGATATTGGCGGCAAGCGCGTCGGCGTCGTCCGCTTCCGTCACCACCGCTGACGCCGGCACATCCACCCCCTCGATAGGCGTCCCGACGAACGACAGGAGGCTGTAGAACTTGGACAGCGGGTTGTAGAAGACGTCCTGCCGCTCCACCGTCCGCACGCCGGCCGCCCCCAGCGCGGCGATGAGATCGCGGCTTGCCGGCACGTCGAACCGTGTGCGCCGCATCAGGAGGACGTCCAGCGCGGTCAGGTCAGCGTCACCGTGCCGCACCGTGAGCCCGCCGTCCTGGTACAGGTAGGAGACGCGCGACGGTTCCACGAACACGGCGTCGTGGCCGCGGTCCGCCAGCTCCTCCATCAGCCAGTCCTCTTCCTGCCGCCGGTCGGTCCCCGCGACGCCGATGCACATAGCTGTACAGGACTGCGGACACGTTTTAAATAAAGCTGTGCCCCATGCCGCGGCATGGCCGTGGACGGTGCCCGCGTCGCGGCGTTCCTCGACACCGTCGACCTGTTCGACCGGCTGTACCCCGAGAACTACGACGAGGAGCGGGACCGGTTCATGGACGCCGTCGCCGACGGAGAGCGGTACACCCCGCGGTACCGGTATCCCGGGTTCGACCGGCCCCCTGCTGATACCGTGCTGGCGGAGATGCGGGAACAGGCCGCGGACGCGCTTGACCGGCGGCTGCTCGCCCACCTCGAGAGCCGCCTGGAGATGGTGGCCGCGATCGGGAGCAGCGATATCACGGAGACGTCCGCCGCGCACTACGGCCAGCCGGACGACGCCCTCGTGGCGGCAGCGAAGGCAGCGTACCGTGCACCCGGCGGAACGGGTGATGGGGGGGTGTCATCGGACGCGCTACGGGACGCGTACGGGCGGCTGTTCGACGCGCTCGGGATGGAATACCGGTGCCGGCTGGTGGACGCGGAGACCATCCGGCACGAGGCCGCGGAGCAGGCGATCCTGCTGCCGCGCGGGAAGGAGTACGGCCGGACGCAGGCGAAGCGCATCCTCATCCACGAGAGCACGCACGCCGTCCGGGCGTACAACGGGATGCGGCACGGCCATCCGGCGCTGGTATACGGGACGGCGGGGTACGAGACCGTGGAGGAGGGGCTGACCGCGGTGAACGAGGACGCGGTCGGCGTGTTCGAGGACACGCTGCCCCGGCTGACGTCACGGGTGCTGGCGGTGGCACAGGCCGGGAAGCCGTTCCCAGCGCTGTACGAGGCGATGCGCGACCTCGGGATGGACCGGGACACGGCGTTCGTCCGCACCTACCGCGTCAAGCGCGGGCTGCAGGATACCGCGGCGGCGGGCGGGTTCATCAAGGACCACATCTACTTCCAGGGGTACCGGCGGCTACAGGACCTGTCCGCGGCTGACATCGGGGCGCTGTACGTGGGGAAGGTCGATATGGACGCGGTGGACGACGTGGACGGCGACCCGGCCGTGACGCGGGACGAGCACCTCGCCGCGTACCGGACCGCGGTGGACGTGCTGGAACCCTCTTAAGCCTCGGACGGCGGAGTAGGCACATGCACCGGCTGCTGCTGGACGCGAACTTCCTCGTGCTCCCGTTCCAGCACGGGGTGCGGCTGTTCGACGAGTTCGACCGGCTGCTGCCCGGCCGCTACGAGGTCTGCGTCCTGAACCGGGCGTACAACGAGGCGCTGCAGCTTGACGACGGTCGGTACCGGCAGCGGGTGGAGCGGCTGGTGAGCGAGCACCCCGTCGAGGTCATCGAGGTGGATGCCGCGGGAAGCGTCGACGAGGTGCTGGTCTCACTTGCAGGTGAGTACGTGGTATGCACAAACGACACCGCGGTGCGCCAGGAGCTGCGGGACCGGGAGCTGCCGCACATCTTCCTGCGGCAGCAGAGCCACCTTGAGGCCGCGTTCCTGCCGGAAGTGTAATATTTAAAGCTTGTCTCGGGAGCACTGTATTGCCTTCTAGCGGCGCTGCTGGAGGCGAGAGGTGCGAACGCGGATGAAGGATCACTGGCGTGAACTGCCGACTGGGCCACAGGTGCCCGATGTCGTCTGGGCAATCATCGAGATTCCGAAGGGCAGCCGGAACAAGTACGAGTACGTGAAGGACCTGGAGACGTACACTCTTGACCGGGTGCTGCACTCGCCGATGCACTACCCTGGCGAGTACGGGTTCATCCCGCGGACGACGTACGACGACGGCGACCCGATGGATATCATCGTGATGATGAACGAGGGCACGTTCCCGGGCTGTGCCATCGCGGCGCGGCCCGTCGCGCTGATGCGGATGGTGGACAGCGGGGAGAAGGACGACAAGATCCTCGCGGTGCCGGCGAACGACCCGAACTTCGATGATATCAATGGCAAGGATGACGTGCCGCGGCACACGCTGAAGGAGACCGCCCATTTCTTCGAGACGTATAAGGATTTGGAGGAGGGAAAGAACGTGGACGTGAAGGGATGGGACGGCCGCGACGCGGCCATCAAGGCGGTGAAACACTCAGTGAACCTGTATCAGCGGAGGCATGCCTGAGATGTACAGAAAGGTCCGGTTCCGTGACCGTATCAAGGTCCCTCCGCAGTTCCTCGGGAAGGATGTCGAGCAGTCGGTACAGGAGAGCCTGCAGCGGCAGTACGAGGGCAGCATCGACGGGGACCTCGGTGTCGTCATCAGCATCACGGACGTCGCCGATATCGGCGACGGCACCATCGAGCCCGAGGACGCAAGCGTATACTACGATGTGGAATGTGAGGCGATCGCGTACCAGCCCGAACTGCACGAGGTCATCGTCGGCGAGGTCTCGGAGATCACCGAGTTCGGCGCGTTCGTCGACCTCGGACCGATCGAGGCACTGTGCCACGTCTCCCAGATTATGGACGACTACGTCTCCCACAACGAGGAGCAGAACGAGCTTGCTGGCGAGGATGGCAGCCGCGTGCTCAAGGAGGGCGATGTCGTCAAGGCCCGTATCACCGCGGTCTCGCTCGGCGAGGGTGACGACAAGCTCAACCTGACCATGCGCCAGCCCGGCCTCGGGAAGCTCGACTGGATCGAGGAAGAGGCCGAGGAGCTGCAGGACGAAGAGGAGGGAGACGACGATGGCTGAGCGTGCATGCACGGAGTGTCGCCGGCTGATCGACTCCGGCAGCGAATGCGATATCTGCAAGAACAACGACCTGACACGAAACTGGAAGGGCCTGGTCGTCATCTACGACCCCGAGGAGTCCGATATCGCGGAGAAGATCGGTGTCGGGACGGCCGGCCGCTACGCCATCCGGGTCAACGTATAGGGACGATACAATGGAGTTCGAGATCACGGCACGCGACGAGAACGCCCTCCTCGAACGGGAGGAGCTGACGCTCTCCATCGACCACGCCGGCGACGCAACACCGTCCGAGGCCGACGTCCGCAGCGCACTCGCCGCGCAGGAGGACCTCGACCCGGAGACGGTGCGCATCGACCACATCTACTCCTCCTACGGCGCCGCCCGATCGGAGGCGGTCGTCACGGTCTTCGACGAGCCGGTCGTCGACCTCTCCGACGATGCCGAAGCGCCCGAGGACGCGGCCGAGGACGACGCGGACGCCGACGAGGAACAGGACGAGGACCCTGACGAAGCTGACGACGAACCGGCGGACGAGGACGAGCAGGAGGAGGATGCATGATGGCGAAGCACGAGAAGGTCGCCCAGCACGAGAAGTACGACGAGGAGGGGCAGACCGACCATCCACGGTGCCCGCGGTGCGACAGCTTCCTCGCGGACCACGGTGACCGGCAGACCTGCGGCAACTGCGGCTACTCCGAGATCGAGAAGTGACCGCCCACGGCGCGGGCGTTTTAACGTTCTCCCCACAGGTGGCCGGTATGCAGGTGCTCGGTATCGAGTCCACGGCCCACACCTTCGGCGCCGGTATCGCCGACGATGACGGGGTGCGGGCGAACCAGAAGGCGATGTACGAGCCGGGCGCGGGCGGCATCCACCCGCGGGCGGCGTCCGAGCACCACTACCAGCACTGCCTGGAGACGCTTCACAACGCACTGCAAGCCGCCGACACGGGTATGGCGGAGCTTGACGCCGTGGCGTTCGCGCAGGGGCCCGGTATGCCGCCGTGCCTGGACGTGGGAGCGGTCGTTGCCCGGACGCTCGCGCTGAAGCACGGCCTGCCGCTGTACGGGGTGAACCACGTCGTCGGGCACATCGAGATCGGGCGGCACGCGACCGGGGTGGATGACCCGGTGGTCCTGTTCGTCTCCGGCGGGAACTCCCAGATTATCGCCCACGCCGGCGGCCGGTACCGCGTGTTCGGGGAGACACAGGACATCGCGGTCGGCAACGCACTGGACAAGCTCGGGCGGCATCTCGGCATGCCGCATCCGGGCGGGCCGAAGGTCGAGGAGGCTGCCGCTGCGGCGGACCAGGATAAGCTGCTGGAACTGTCGTACGTGGTGAAGGGGATGGATGTCTCGTTTTCCGGGCTCGTGACCGAGGCACAGCGGCTGCACGACCAGGGCGACGCGGACGCGGCGGCCGTGTGCCACGCGTTCCAGGAGCACGCGTTCGCGATGCTGGTCGAGGCCGCGGAGCGGGCCGTGGCACACCTCGACAAGGACGCTGTCCTGTTGACCGGCGGGGTGGCGGCGAACGACCGGCTGCGGGGGATGGTGGAGGAGATGTGCGAGGACCGCGGTGCGGCAGCGTACTGCGTGCCACACGAGTACGCGATGGACAACGGCGCGATGATCGCGTGGCAGGGGCTGCAGCGGGCGCAGCACGGCGAGGCGGACGATGTCGGTGAAACGGCGGTGCGGCCGGACTGGCGGCCGGACGAGGTGGCGGTGACGTGGCGGTGAGCGACCGGTACAGTGCAGACGCTGACGGTATCGCGGCCGCGGCCGCAGCGGTGCGGGACGGCGGGCTGGCCATCTACCCGACCGAGACGTGTTACGGCATCGGCTGCGACGCCACGAACGGTGATGCGGTGGAACAGGTGTACGCGGCGAAGCAGCGGCCGAAGGAGAAGGGGCTCACCGCCATCGTGGCGGATCTGGCGATGGCGGAGCGGTACTGCCGGCTGTGCGACACGGAGCGGCGTATGGCGGAGAAGTTCATGCCAGGGCCGCTCACGCTCGTCGCGGAGCGGACGGACGCTGTACCCGACACCCTGAACGCGGACTTCGCGTTCCGCGTGCCCGGGTCCGAGGCGGCGCGGCGGCTGTGCCGGGACGCCGACACGGCGGTGGTGGCAACGAGTGCTAATATAAGTGGGGAGGGCCCGCATTACCGTGTGGACGACATCGCCCCGGCCATCCAGGACGCCGCCGATATCATCCTGGACGCCGGCAGGCTGGAGCGGACGCCCCCCAGCACGGTCGTCCAGCTTCGCGACGGGGAGATAGTCATGCACAGGGAGGGACCGATCACGCACGCAGCGCTGGAGGCGGTCGTCGATGGTTGAGGAGCTGGCAACCAGCCTTGTGCTGTTCGACGTCGGCATCGTCATCGTCACCGCATCCGTGCTCGGCGTCGCCGCGAGCTATCTCCGGCAGCCGCTGCTGGCGGCCTACGTCCTTACCGGCATCCTCATCGGGCCGGAGCTGCTGGGTATCGTGACGAACACGACGATTATCCGGACGTTCGCTGAACTCGGTGTGGCGTTCCTCCTGTTCAACGTCGGCCTCGAACTGGAGCTGTCCCGCCTGCGGGAGGTGCAGACCGTCGTCATCGCCGCGGCACTGACCCAAGTCGCGGCACTGTTCAGCGTCGGGTTCGGCCTGATGTACCTGCTCGGGTACGCCGCCCTGCCGGCCGCGTACGTCGGCCTGTTCATCGCGTTCAGCTCCACTGCCGTCCTCGTCAAGATCATGTCGGACGCGGACGATATCGATACGCTGCACGGCCGCATCATCCTCGGCATCCTGCTTATCCAGGACGTCCTCGTCGTGCTCGCGCTGTCCATCCTGCCAGCGCTCGACGGCGGGCGCCTTGCGCTCCAGCCGATGCTATCCGCACTGCTGAACGGGGCCGGACTGCTCGCAATCGCGGTCGTGTCAAGCCGGTATATCATGCCACGGTTCCTGCACACCATAAGCGACTCCGACGAGCTCATGTTCCTGACCTCCGTCGGGGTGCTGTTCGCGTTCGTCGGTATCAGCGTGGAGTCCGGGCTGTCGACCGCTGTCGGCGGGTTCATCGCCGGGATGGCGCTGGCCGCGTTCCCGTACAATATCGGAATCGCGGAGCGGGCGCGGTCGATGCGGGACTTCTTCGTCACCATCTTCTTCGTCTCGCTCGGGATGCTCGTCGACCTGCAGAGTCTGGCCGCCCTCTGGGTGCCGCTCGTCCTCCTGCTCGTCGCCGTCATCGTCCTGAAGCCGGCGATCCTCTACGTGGTCACGTCGGTGTACCGGTACGGGAAGAAGACCAGCTTCTTCACGGCGTCGAGCCTCGCGCAGATATCCGAGTTCTCCATGGTGATAGCGCTCCTTGGGTTGCAAGAGGGCCACATCGATCAGGGCATCTTCTCGCTGGCGACCGCGCTCATGGTCATCACTATCACTGCCACCTCGTACCTGATGGAGCACCAGACCGGGCTGTACCAGCAGGTGGAGCACCTGCTCGTGTCGATCGCGGACAGCATCTACGAGGAGACCGAGACGACGCTGGCTGACCACGTCGTGCTATGCGGTGCACACAGCCGGGGACGGCACATCCTCAAGCTGCTGCTGGACCGGGAGGAGGACGTGGTCGTTATCGACTACGACCCGGAGGCCGTCCAGAAGGTCGGGGAGCTCGGGGCCAAGGGGGTGTACGGCGATGTCGACGACCGGCGTGTGCTGGAGCGGGCGAACGTGGATGCTGCGAAGGCCGTCGTCTCGACGGTACCGCGGGAGGAGGACAACCACTACCTCCTGCACTACCTCTCCGAGCACAACCAGGAGGCGGTCTCCATCGTCACAGCCAACGATGTGGAACCTGCCCTCCAGCTCTACGAGGAGGGGGCAGACTACGTGCTCTACCCCAAGATGCTGGCGGCGAAGGAGGCTGCGGACAAGG